>DASWKS010000064.1:0-14163 GCA_036396495.1 Gemmatimonadales bacterium | reverse complement strand
AAACGGGGTCGAATACAGTCGAAGATGGTCGAGGGGAGTCGAAGACGGTCGAAAAAAGAGAGGCGATCCCAGGTTGGAACCGCCTTCGACTGCTTCGACCGCTTCGACCGCCTTCGACTGTATTCGACCGTAGCTACCAGCGTCTCACGCGTCCGGTATCCACATGGACAAACCGCGACGCCGGGTAGTACCCCACCCCACCACGCTTCAGCTTGAGCGCCGCGTCCCGCACCCGCCGGAGCGAAACGCCGGGAAGCCGGATGTCGATTGCCTTCCCTTCCATATGGAGACTGTTCCCCGCGACCCCTCCGCTGAGCCGGCGTAGCATCGCGTTGGTGGCAGGAGAGCGGTAGCCGGAGATCACCTGGAACGGCCGCGAGCCGCCCGTCATGATCCGAAGGGCGTGCAGGATATCGAGTACCCCCGGATCGATGGGGTGTACTTCTTCGGTGCGGAAGTCACGCAGGAACTGATTGACCTCGACCATGGCCTCGGGCTGGTACGAGCCCGCGGTGAAGTACTCGACCGCAAGTCGTTCGCCGGTATGGGAATGGGTAAAGGCCAGCTCCCGGCTGGCGGCGTTACCCTCGAATGGGAGCAGGGGGGTCGCTTCGTCTTCGGCAAAGAGCCAGCGGGGAAGCCCAACCATGCCCGGCAGCGCTGCGATTCCGGCGGCTACAAAGGTCCTGCGTGAAACCACTCTTCGGACTCCTCAATTCGACCGGACAAGTTCGCCAGCGGCGAGGTCTACGTCAACCGGTCGAGGCAAATCCGAAGCCACCCAGGGCACTCAATTCTCGACACTCAGTCATCAGTACTCAGTACTCAGTGCTCGTCCCCGTTGTATCGAGCATCTCCCGCACGCTGCGCCGCAGCTTGGAAATGAGGAAGGGCTTCTCCAGGTAGCCTTCGTCGGGAGACATGGAGTTCAGCGCCGGATGGGTCTCCCCGCTGTAACCCGAGGAAATGATTACCCGGATCTTGGGCCGGCGTTGCCTGAGCGCCTTGACCAGGTCCCGGCCATTCATTCCCGGCATCACCATGTCGGTGAGCACCAGGTCGATCGGCCCCCGCTGCTCGGCGCTGACCCGGAGGGCCTCCTGCCCGTTGGCCGCGGCCAGCACATTGTAACCTGCCTCGCTCAACGCGGTTTTAGCCATCTCCAGCACCGCGGGTTCGTCTTCCACCAGCAGGATGGTCTCACCCCGAACCGCGCCCGACGACTCCGGTGCCGAGGCCGCAATCTCGGTCGCGACAGCACCGACCTTGGCCGGTAGCAGCACCTTGAATTCGGTGCCGTGGCCCAGTTCGGAATACAGCGTGATGCCGCCCTGGCTCTGGCGCACGATACCGTATACCGTCGCCAGGCCGAGCCCGTGACCTCGCCCCTTGTCCTTGGTGGAATAGAAGGGCTCGAAGGCGTGCCGCTTGACCTCGTCGGTCATGCCGGTCCCGGTGTCGCTGATGGAAAGCAGGACGTAGCCTCCCGGCGTCAGCGTCGGGTGGCTCGGGATGTCACTCTCGTGCAGCTCGGACACGGCTGTTCGCAGCTCGAGGGTGCCGCCCTCGGGCATGGCGTCGCGGCCGTTTACGACCAGGTTCATGACCACCCGCTCGATCTGGCCGGGATCCGCCTCGATGTGTTCCAGAGGGTCCGCCAGATTGAGCTGCAGATCGATGTCCTCGCCCAGCACCTTGCGGAGGATGGGTTCCATCGCCCGAAGCACGGCGTTGAGATCGAGGATGGTGGGCCTGAGCACCTGACCCCGGCTGAACGCCAACAGCTGGCGGCTGAGCTCGGCGGCCTTGAGCGCGGTCTGCCGGATCTCGTCGGCGTCCCGCCGGGCCTGGCCATCCGGCAGCCGTTCCTTGAGCGACTCGGCGTAACCCAGCATGACCGTCAGAAGATTGTTGAAATCGTGGGCCACGCCGCCGGCCAGCCGGCCGATCGACTCCAGCCGCTGGCTCTGGGACAGCCGCTCGTCCACCATCCGCTCCAGCGTGATATCGCGCCGAGTGCCCCAGACCCTACGAAGTCGTCCCTGCTCCACGATCCCGATCAGGTGGTCGACAAAGAGCCGGGTGCCGGTCCCATCCAGCAGCGCGCGGGTCTCGGCGCCCTCCACCCGGTAGCTGTCGCGCATGAAGTTGCGGAGAACCTGGACGGCGGCGGGGTCGTTCCGGGGAAACACCCGCTCCAGCGGGAAGCGCGCCATTCCGTTCGGCAGTTCCACGCCCAGCATGCGTGCCATGGATTGGTTGCACTCGAGCTCGGCTCGGTACCAGGCGTCGAGCTGCCGGTCGGGCGCCAGCGAAGTATCCAGCCCGTCGGGGAATTCCATGCGCCAGATGCCTTCCCCAGAGCGGGAGACGAACCCGCGCAGGCTTTCCTCGCTTTCCCGGACCTGGCTGGTCGAGTCGGCCACTCGCTGCACCATCGCATTGAACGCCGCGCCCAGACGGCCCACTTCACCCGGCGCCGTCTCGTTGGCGCGGGACTGGTAGTCACCGCCCGCGATCGACTCGGTGACTTCGGTGATCTCCTCGATCGGTCGGCTCACCCGCCGGCCGATGGCCGCCGCGACCAGCCCGCCCAGCCCCACGAGCACCAGCGTCAGGCCCGCGGCTCGGCTCAGGTACGCTGTCGCCGGCATCCTGACCGAGCTGCGGGGCGCCCGGACGATGAGAAACCACGGGGTCTTGGGAATCGCTTGGGTGAACCCGATGTAGTCGGTCTCCCCCCAGGAGAACTGGTTGATGGTCCCGGTATCCAGGGCTTCCCGCGGCGGTGCCGTCGAGATGCTGCCCAGATCGGTCCACACGTTGGTCGAGGGATTGCCCAGCACCACCGACGTGCTGCTGCCCAATAGCCACCCGAAGGTGGCGCGGCTTTCGGGATTCAGGATCATGGTGCCGCGGTGCAGCACGGCGCCGAGAATGGAACTGCCATCCCTGACCGGCAAGACCAGGTCGTAGAGCAGGGTGGAATCGTTGAGCCGCACCAGCGGGCCGATCGTGAGACCGCTGTCGGTCAGGGCGGCGTTCAGCGTCATGGGTTCGTCGCCGAACCAGGACGGGTACCCGGGTGGCCCGGCCTCCAGCAGTCTGACCCCGGTAGAGTCGAAGAGCGCCACCGCGACCCGCCGGTCGGCCGCCACCGCCTGCTGCAGCGCTAATCCGGCCGGGGAGCCAGGCAGCGTGTCGTGGGCCTTGAGGCCGCTGAGGATGACCGGATTGCTCGCGAGTCGCGACAGCCGGGCGCCACGGTCCTGGTTTCCGCGGGCAAACAGCGGGGTCAGCTGGCTGGCGATCTGCTCCAGCCGGTCGGCCGCCATCTGCTCGCTCACCCGGACCACCTGGTAGAACGAGACGGCCAGGACCCCCGCACCCACGGCCAGGAGCAGGACCGATACCAGGACGGTGATGCGCCGGGCCAGCGACTGCGTCAGCCAGCGTCCCACAATGGTCATTGGGCTATTCTGTTAGGCGAATTCGGGGCGGAACGACCGGCCCCATTTCCTAACTTAGCAATCGCAATACCAACCGCCTAGGTGCATGTTAGCATCAGCCGGACCCGGGGGTGACGAAACCGGGGAGCGGGGGTATTGTCTGCGGACCCCCATACGGTTAGGCAGGCCGGGACCCCTCAGGCAGGAGATGCCTTTGGCCAAACGCACGCGGTACAAGCTGGAGAAGGTGGAGGTTTTTCCCGCCGATTCCCGCCCGGCCTCGTGGACATTTGCGGGAGCTCCGGTCCGGGGTGTGGAGCATACCTATCTGGTGAACGACACCAACGTCGATTTGCGCAAGCGGCAGTGGGAGTTCATCGTGCGGGTACCGGAGGAGCGAAACGGCCGGGTGGAGGTGCGGCCCCGGACGGTGCCTAATGTCACGGCCTGGGCCGAGCTGCCTGACCGGTCGCTCACCTTCATGCCGGCGACTCGGGGCGCGGCCAAGGGGCGGTGGTATTGTCAGGTGGCGCTGGCCGATGCCTCGGGCGAGAAATCCAAGGCCGTGGTCCGGGCGGAACAGCGGGACGAGCTGCCCTCCTGGTTCCGGGAGGTCGACTCGCACCTCCGGCGCAAGGAGACGGTGCGCCCCACCCAGGGGACCGATGCCAATGCCCTGGTGGCGCTGGTGGCGGCAGGCGACCACGCCGCGATGATCCGGCTCTTTTTCGCGACCAAGGTCTGGATTCTTTCCGAGAAGGTCGTCCTCTAGTCCATGATCCCGACCTACGGGTTGACCCATATCGCGCTGGCGGTGAGGGACCCGGAACGGGCGTTCCGCTTCTACCAGGGTGTGTTAGGCGCCGTGGCGGTGTATCGTTCCGACGATTTCATTCAAGCCCAGACCCCGGGCAGCCGGGACGTGCTGGTGCTCGAGCGGGGTGGCTCCAAGGCGGGGACGTCGGGCGGGGTGGCGCATTTCGGCTTCCGGCTGACCGACCCGGCCGACATCGAGCCGGCCCGCCGGGCGGTCAAGGCCGCGGGCGGGACGGTCCAGGAGCAGGGAGAGTTTGTGCCGGGTGAGCCCTATCTCTTCTGCCGCGACCCCGACGGATACACGGTGGAGCTCTGGTACGAGATCCCCACCCCGGTGGATCCGCCGGCTCGCCGGCCGGCGGCGCGCAAACCAGGGTAAGGTGTAGACAGTCACTGCTTTGATGGCGGATACTGGTACCACCCGATCACAGGAGAGTCGACTTGAGTCCAAAACCGCGGCGTCCCAAGCATCCCACCCCCAAGCAGCTGGTGCAGTGGCGTGGCATCTCCCGCATCGACCAGCCCTCGACCCGAACCTATGGCTGGTTCGTGCGCATCGGTTTCGTCACCCGGCGGAACGGAACCAGCGGGCCCAAGCATTCCAAGTTCTTCGGCGACGCGGGGCACGGGGGGCCGGAAAAGTCGCTGCGGGCGGCTCGGCGCTGGCGGGATCAGCAGGCTCCGAAGCCCAAACGCGGAACCGCCAGACACAAGTAGCACTTCCGGGACGCAGCTGATCCCGGATGCTCCCATCGCGCGATCAAACGGCCACGCGTGGTGCCCCAGTTCGGGGTCCGGACGCGGGTGCGAAGATCCCGGCGCTTTGTCGTCTCACTCCTTGCGGATAGCGGAACCGCGCACCGGCGCGGTCCCCTCGCCAGAGAAGGAGACGCCAGATGGGAATTCTCGACAATCTCTTCGGTCGCAAGAACAGGAAGGACCCACCCGCTGATTTTTCCGATGTTCGGAGCGGCAGCTCGTCGACCGCCCGGCCGTCGCCGACGAGACGGAGGATTTCACCGTCGACGACTGACCTGGAACGGTCCTAACGCAGCGCCCGGCGTCCTTCCTCGGAGAGCCGTTCCGCCAGCCGGCGGACGAATTCGCCTCCGTGCTCCTGGAGCAGCTCCAGTAGTTTCTCGGTGCGGTGATCCATCCCGCGACCCCACCGCTCCATGAATTCGAACGAGCGGCACCCGTTTCTGGGAGCTGTGCCTCGCAAGAAGACCTCCGGCTGTCCGTCGCAGCTCCAATCCACCCACCCGTCGGTCGTCCCCGAGCTGATCCGAGCCAACTCCACTCCCTCCGGCATGGAGAACGGCTCCGGGCGCTGGTCTTCCAGCACCGCGTGGAGAAACCGGGCGACGATGGGGAGCGCGGCGCGGGCTCCCGGGAGCCGCAGGCTCCGTCCGTCGTCGTAGCCGACCCAGACCCCGACCGCCAACGACGGGGTATAGGCCACGAACCACGCGTCACGCCAGTCGTTGGAAGTGCCCGACTTCCCCGCCAGGCCTCCCCACTCCGCCAGGTCTCCCAACCCGCGACCGGTGCCGCGAGCGGCCGCTCCTTCCAGGGCGGACGTGACCAGATATGCCTCGGCCGGATCCACCGCCTGGACGCCCCGCCGTTCGCCGAGAGCTCGCGCCCTTCCTTGCTGATCGACCATTCCCAGCAGGGCGCGAAGCTCGGCCCGATAGCCACCGGCGGCCAGCGTACCGTAGGCCCGGGTGAGCTCGAGCGGCGTGACCTCGGACGCGCCTAACGCCAGGCTGGGCAGGGACCGGAGCGGGCTGGTGATCCCGAGGTCCCGGGCCACCGCCACGATCCGTTCCGGCCCGACCGCCAGGCCGATCCGGGCGAAGGGCACGTTGAGCGACTGCTCCAGCGCCTCCCGAAAGGTGACCGGGCCCCGGAACTCCCGATCGTAGTTGACCGGCTCCCAGCGACCGGCGGGGGTCTCGACCTGGAGCGGCTCGTCGCGGATGACGGACGCAAGAGTGAATTGAGGATCGTCCCGTCCGTCGCGGCCCAGCGCGGCGAGCGCAACCACCGGCTTGAATGCGCTGCCCGGCTGGCGCCGAGCTTCGGTGGCGCGGTTGAACTGCGACGCCCCGTAGTCCCGTCCACCCACCATCGCCAGCACCTCGCCGGTCCGCGGATCGAGCGCGACCAGGGCCGCCTGCGCGCCCCGTGCCGGCAGCTGACCCAGACCCTCGCGGACCGCCCGATTGGCGGCTCGCTGCAGGTCGGCATCGAGCGTCGTGAACACGGCGCCTCCCCGCGGACCCAGCCGGGCCGCCTGCTGGGCGAGACCCGCAACCGCGAAATCACGGAAGTAAGGCGCGTGCACCGCGAGCCGGGGATGGGACCGGGATCGGATCCGTTCTCGCCGGCCGCGGTTGGCGCTGCCCGCCCTGATGCGGCCCTGGGCTTCCATCAGTCCGAGCACCAGGTCGCGACGCTGGCGGGCGGTCGCGGGATGTCGCACCGGGGTGTAGCGATTGGGGGCGCTGATCATCCCGGCCAGCAGGGCGGCTTCTCCCGCCGTCAGGTCGCTCACTTCCTTGCCGAGGTAGTAGCGCGCGGCGGCCCCGACACCGTGGATGGCGTCACCGCCGTCCTGGCCCAGGTAGATCTCGTTGAGGTAGGCCTCGAGGATCGTCGCCTTGTCGTACCGGTCCTCCAGGGCGGAGGCCATCGCTGCCTCGCGCAGCTTCCGAAGCGGCGTGCGGCGCGAGGACAGGAAGAGATTCTTGGCCAGCTGCTGGGTGATGGTGCTGCCGCCCTGCCGGATTCCCCCGCTCTTCAGGTTCGCGAACGCGGCCCCGGCAATGCGCTTGAGGTCGAGCCCGTGGTGGTCATAGAAGCGCTGGTCCTCGACCGCGAGGACCGCCTGGATCAGGTGGTCGGGAACCACGTCGAGGCGAACCGGGATCCGGTATTCGGCGATTTCGCCCTTGAGCGAGCCGATCGGCACCGGCTCGGCGCGCTCCTCGGGAGCGCCCCAAAGCGTGGGACGGGTGTAGAGCGCCGTGGGGAGACGTTCCATCGAAGGGTGGATCCGGGCCCGGAACGCGGCCTCGTATCCGATGACCAGGAGGCCCACGACCCCTCCCGCCAGAACGAAGCGCCAGAAGCGTTTGGAGCGAAGCCGGGCCTGGATCCAGCGCGCGCTGGAGGTCAGGTAGGCGGCGAGTGGGGGTCGAACCATGGGTCGTCCCTCCCGAGGTGCATATACGGTCAGACGCTCAGACGCCTGGAATGGTTTCATCCTGGAACACCACCGAGAGGGCTATTCTTCTCCTCATTCGCCAGGAGGCACCTTGTCAGCATGGCCGCCGGCACTCCTCTACGCCGTGGTGATGTTCGGCGTGGCTGTCTTCGCACTTCCGACGGCGCTGGCCGCGCGTCGCGCCGCCAGAAACGGAGCGCCGCGGCTCCTGGTCCGCGGTTTTGACCCGCTCCCGACCTTCCGGGAAGAAATCGCCCGCCCGTTCGCCGACGTCATGACCCATGTGGGCCAGCCGGCGTTGCTCCGGCGGCGGGCGGATCGCCCCGGTCGCACCCGAGAACTTCATCTATGCCGACATACGATTCGATCGGCTGGGGAGCGACCAGGCGCTGCCCGCCCGTCCCGACCGACACTGGCCGGAACGTCCCGCAGAGGGAGCTACCCCACGCTGAGCCACGGCCCAGGCAGGTGAGCCCGATCCTGCAGCAGGTCGAGCTGCTCCGCGAGAAGGTGGCCGACTGGCGGGCGTACCCGTTTTCCATCCCGGCGGTGGCTCACTTGCAGCGGCTCGCGCTCCATCCCGGAGTCACCTTCCTGGTCGGGGAGAACGGATCGGGCAAGTCCACGCTGCTCGAAGCCATCGCGATCAAGGCCGGCTTCAACCCGGAGGGCGGCAGTAAGAACTTCACGACCTCGAACCGGCCCAGCGAGTCCTCATTGCATCAGTATCTCCGACTGGTGCGAGGACCTCGCCGCGAAAAGTCGGGGTTCTTTCTGCGGGCCGAGACGATGTTCAACGTCTCGACCGAGGCCGAGCAATACGGTGACTACGGGTGGGAGAACCTGCACCACAAGTCGCATGGTGAGGCCTTCCTCTGGGTGGCTCTGAATCGCTTTCGGTCCGATGGGCTGTATCTGCTGGATGAGCCGGAGTCGGCCCTCTCGCCTGCCCGCCAACTGGCCCTGCTCGCCCGGATGCATCAGCTGGTGAGCGCCCGGAGCCAGTTCGTGATCTCGACCCATTCGCCCATCCTGATGGCCTATCCCGGAGCGCGCATCTTCCTGCTGGACCAGGATGGCATTCATCAGATCAGCTATGAAGCGACCGAGCACTACACGGTCACCCGGAGCTTCCTCCAGAATCCGGCGCGAACGCTGCGGGAGCTCTTCGCGGACCCCACCACCGAGGACGCGTCGTGAAGCAGATGCAGGTTGGCATTCTCATCTTTGACGGAGTCGAGGTGCTCGACTTTGCCGGGCCGTTCGAAGTGTTCTCCCGAACCCGGCTGGTACCGGGCATCGACTCCCGCCGGAACGAAGACTCGGCTCCGTTTCATCCCTTCACCGTCGCGGTCCGCCCCGGTCCGGTGACGGCGACCGGTGGTCTCCGGGTCTTGCCCTACAGCGACATCACGGCCGACCCGCCGATCGACCTGCTGGTAGTGCCCGGTGGATTTGGGACCCGAGCGCTCCTCAGCGAGACCACGGTGCTGGACTGGATCCGGCGCACCGCCAAGCGGGCTCAGCGGGTCACGTCGGTGTGCACCGGGTCCCTGCTGCTCGCGCGGGCCGGCCTTCTGGCCGGGCGGCGAGCGACCACCCACTGGGGTGCCCTGGATCTGCTGGCCAGCCTCGATCCGACCATCACGGTCGAACGAGGCCAGCGGGTGGTCGAGGACGGCATCATCACCTCGGCCGGGGTATCAGCCGGCATGGATATGGCGTTGAGCGTGGTCGAAGCCCTGCACGGCCCGGAGGTGGCGGACGAGACGGCCAGGTATATCGAGTTCCCCCGCGGGTCGACGAGCGTCTCAGTGGCCGGCAGCAACATCCGCCAGTAGGCCGTCGAGCTCCTTGCGGTCGAGCAGTCGGCCGCCCAGCACCACGGCCCGAATCTTTCCCACGTTGGTGACATCGGCCAGCGGATTGCCGGTGAGCAGTACCAGATCGGCCCGCATCCCGGCCGTGATGGTGCCCACCTCTCGCTCCCGGCCGAAGAACCGGGCCGGGCCGATGGTGGCAGCGCGCAACGCAGCGGCGGGGGTGAGTCCGCCCTCCCGCACGAGCAGTGCCAGCTCGTCGTGCAGGCCGAACCCCGGGTAGGTGAGCGGCGTTCCCAGATCGGTCCCCGCGAGGATGGTCACGCCGGCCGAGTCGAGGGCGCGAAGATACGGGCTGGCCCTCAGGGCGAGCGCATTCCAGTCCGGCTGCGCGCCCTCGTCCTGTTTCATCTCGATCTGCCGCCGCCACCGTTCCGCCAGGGCCGGTGATACGAAGCGGCGGCGGGGATCGAGCGCGCCGCTGCTGTCGGTGATGAGCGCCAGCGCCATGCTGTCGGGCATGCGGCGGAAGCCCACCCCTGCGATCAGGGTCGGCACCAGCGCCGTCCGGTTGCGACGCAACCGGCCCAGGAGATCGCTGCGTTCGGCTGGGGACAGCGCCTCGAGCGTGACCATCCAGGTCCCATCGCGAAACCTGAACAGCAGATGTTCGATGCTGGCCTGGCCCGAATCGGAGGCGTCCGCCAGGCTGGGGCCGCGCTCGGGGGGATGCCCCACGACCCGAAGGCCGCGCGCCTTCGCCTCACGCAGTAACGCGAAGTAAGCCGGTGCCGGAGGGTTGGTACGCACCTTGACCAGCGTGGCGCCGGTGGCGGCGATCCGTTCTACGGCAGCCCGGGCCTCCTCGGGTGTCGCCACCGCGATGCGGCCGTTCAACTCGCGAATGAGATTGCTGTCCCCTCGCTGCAGAGCGAACCGCATCACGGCGTTCAGCCAGCGCGCGTTCTCGACGATCGGACCGCTCATCTCGATGCGGGGCCCAAGAAGCGCTCCGGCGGCGATGCTGTCGCGCCAGGCCCGCACCTGGTCGCCGGTGCCGCCCATGTCGCGTACGCCGGTGACGCCATTGGCGACCAGCAGCGCGAGCGACGGGCGACCGCTCATGCCGAGGTGCACGTGCATGTCCCAGAGCCCAGGGATGAGCCACCCGCCTCGTCCGTCGACCTCACGGGCCCCGCGCGGGACCGGAACCGCGTCGGAGTTTCCAACCGCGCGAATCAGGTCGCCGGTGATGACCATGGTCTGATTGGCCCTTACCGCGCCGGTCTCGGGATTGACCAGGTTGACGTGGGTGATGACGATCGGCGGCGCCTGGGTTTGGTCGGCCGTCGGTGCATCCGCCCGCATCAGCAGGAGCAAGGCCAGCACCAGTCTCATTTCGGAGTCCCCCGCGGTATTCTACTGGGCTTCCTCGATCCAGACCTCCGCTCCGCCCGACGCCTCATACCGCACATGGACCTGCCACGGGCGGCAACACACCTGACAATCCTCCACGTACTCCTGAATCAGCCCGCCGCCCGGGTCCAGCGTGATCTCCACTGCTTCGCCGCAGTAGGGACAGATGACCTGGGCCTCGGCGTGCAGGCCGCGACCGGTCTCCAGCTCCACTTCCGCGTCCTCCTCCAGATCCCGGCCCGGATCACTCTCGTCTGCCCGATCCTCGCGCTGTTTCATGGGAACCTCCGTGACCCAGTCTAGCGGATCGGGAAGTAAACCGCGTGGCGACGGCTCCGGCGCTGAGTCCGGATCCTTGGCTGCGCTCAGGCTGTCGCCGCCCGGGCGATCCATTCACTCCAGGTCGTCGGTGACTCGCCGATGGTGAGCAGGTTACCGTTTCTCACCAGGGGCTGCTTGAGCAGTAACGGCTCAGCCGCCAGCAGCTCGAGCCAGCGTTCCTCGCCGTGGCTCGCCGGGCCCAGGCCCAGCTCGGCGAAGCGGCGGCCTTCCCGGTCGATCAGCTCCCGCACCCCGAACTTCTGGGCAAACCGTCGCAGCTCCCCCGGCGACGCGGCCCGCTCCATCAGGTCGACGAAGTGGGTGCGGATCCGGCGCTCCGCGAAGAACCGGAGCGCCGAGCGAGTGGCGGGACTCTTCCGGGTGCCAAAGATCTGGACTTCCATGACGCGGCCGGCACCGGGTTTCGGCATCGGGGGATAGTAACGCGGTATTACCTTTCAACTGAAATGAACCTCTCTTCCGGTTTCCCCCGGCTGGTGATCTTGCTGGCCGGCGCCTGTGCGCCGGCCGACCAAACCTCGCTGGAACCAGGGTCCGGCTTCATTCCGGTGGGAGCCGGCCGAGTCTGGTACGAGGTCGCGGGCGAAGGACCCGGAACTCCGGTCTTGCTGATCCACGGTGGTCCGGGCGGGCGAAGCTGCCGGCTAGCCCGTCTCAAGGGACTGGGCGCCGATCGTCCGGTGATTCTCTACGATCAGCTCGGCACCGGCCGTTCCGACCGCCCCACCGATACCACGCTCTGGCGGCTCCCCCGCTTCGTCGAGGAGATCGATTCGATCCGGGCTCACCTGGGCCTCACTCGGCTGCATCTCTACGGCCACTCGTGGGGTGCGACCGTGGCGCTGGAATACGCCCTCACCCGGCCGGGGTCCGGCATCCAATCGGTGACCCTGAGCGGGCCGCTGGTCAGCACGCCCCGCTGGATCGCCGACGGGGACACTCTGCGCCAGCAAATGCCGGCCGACCTGCAGCGAACCCTCCGGGAACACGAGGCGGCGGGGACCGTGGATTCGCCGGCCTACCGGGCCGCCACCGATTCGTTCTACGCCCGGTTCATGAGCCGGCGACAGCCGCCGGCCCCGGCCATCGAGTGCGAAGGCGTCACCGGCAACGACAGCGTGTACCGCTACATGTGGGGGCCAACCGAGTTCCACGCCACCGGGACGCTGCGCGACCATGACCGGACCGATCGGCTGGGGGAGCTGACCCTGCCGGTGCTTTTCCTGGCCGGCGAGTTCGACGAGGCCCGGCCGCCCACGGTTCGCGGGTTCGCGGAGAAGGTGCCGGGCGCGAGATTCGAGGTCATCACCGGCGCCGGTCACGCCTTCCCCAACGACGAGCCCGAGCAGACCATCCGGATCGTGGGAGCATTCCTGCGCCAAACCGACTCGGCAGCACCGGCAAGCTCCGAGAAGAGGGACTGACCGGCTCTGCACTGGATCATCTTGGCACGCGGTCAAGCGATCAGAATTGATAGGGAGCGTTGCCGGAGGACAGCGGACAATTGCGACCAGTCTCTGGCTGGCAGTAGCCGGAATACCAGTAAGCTCGGGATCGCAGCATCTGTGGATGCGCGCAACATTCCAGATTGCAGTCCCAAAACGTCACCAGCCGCGTTCCGCGCCGTCCGGCTCGACCCGCAGTTCCGGCTCACCGGAACTGAAGTGAGCATTCTGAGCCGGGCGAAGAAGGTAGGGAAGCAGACTAACGGGCTGGGAACTACTTGATGCAGTGCAGTTTGCGGCGAACTGCCGATTGCAGCAGTTTCTGATTAGGCTGCAAAGATTGCAGCTTTACGGGATGCTTACACGCTGGCATGTCGCTGGCCTGCAGGTCCAATAATAGTTAGGCAGCGCGGCGACGAACCGCTTTTCCCCTCAGGAGACAACCATGAGCGAGACCGTTTTCCTGATGGCACTCGCGATGGCGGCCATCACGCTCATCGTGAGCGTGAAGGCCATTGCCGGAGCCATCAGCGGACGCATGTCTCGGTCCGAGATTGCTCAGCTGAGGGCGCAACTGGACCAGCAAGCCACCGCGCTGGAAGACTCTCAGAACAGCTTTGCCAGTCAGGCCACACAGCTGGCAGAGCTCCAGGAGCGCGTCGACTTTACCGAGCGATTGCTCGCCCAGAATCGCGACCGTATAGCCTTGCCCGGCGAAAAGCGCGAATGATGGGGAGTATCGCTGCGCCGCCAGACACCCGTAGGGTCGGGCATACCAGCAGCGTGTGCTCGACTTCTACGGCACGCCTTCCCACCGGGAAGATTCTGGATCGGATCTATGAGGATCCGCGGGAGCGCCTTCACGTGATCAACGTGACTACGTGCGATGGGCGTGTGGTGCGCATCTGCATCGGCAATGTCTGGGACTGACCCGGTCGGAACCCTTGTCAAGACGCGCTGCCTAACAAGCATGTGCAGCTGACGAGGGCGCGCTATCGGCGTCAGCCGCCGCGCTCTATCTTTGGCCTTGAGGTCTGCGCGGCGGCTGCCGCGCAGCGCCCTCGCAGCTGAAATGCGGTTCGTTAGACAGCATCGCCATCTATCCAGGGACGGTACACTCCGGGGCACCTGCAATTCAGGCCCGATAAGTCTGCGAGCTGCTGGAGACTCGATGCCTGAGCCCAAGACGAGACCGACCACCGCCAGTGTCGCCGCCTTTCTCGGCACGATTCGCCAGTCCGAGCGCCAACGCGATGCTCGTACAGTCGCCGCGATGATGCGCGCCGCTACCGGAGCGCGGGCGACCATGTGGGGTCCCACCATTATTGGCTTTGGTCGGCATCCGATCACTGGCTCAACTGGCCGGGCTACCGAATGGCCAATCGCTGCTTTCGCCCCGCGCTCCACTGGCCTCGTGCTCTACTTCATGGCCGACTTCCTCGCCAATAACCCACTCCTTCCGCGCCTTGGTAAGTACCGGGTGGGCAAGAGCTGCCTCTACATCAGACGATTGGCGGATGTGGATCTTCCGACCCTTCGCCTGCTGGTAGCATCATCGGTGCAGGCCGTGCAGGCCCAGGGCCGCTGAATCGAACCCGCCTCGTCCAATGCTGTCTAACCGGCGTTTGGAGCTGGCAAAGCGC
>DASWKS010000063.1:0-10916 GCA_036396495.1 Gemmatimonadales bacterium | reverse complement strand
ACGCTCAGCACCGTGGCCGTGGCGCCGACGCCGAGCGAGATAGTCAGAGCGGTCACGACGGTGGCGGCCGGCGCCGAGCGGAAGCCACGCAAGGCAAAGCGGATATCGCGTAGCAGGTGGGTCACGAGTTTTCCCGGTGGCGGGTACGTGAAGGTACGCGGCGGTATTCAGGGAAGTCACGGACGAGCCCCGGTGACCTTGAATGATGCGAGCGCCCGCTCGTGGAACGTTTGCGCCACCCCGGGCCAGAACGCGCGACCCTTGCCCCCCTCATTCAGGTCCGCGGCAGCATAGCCCTGTTCGGCCAGGTCTTCCATGTAGATCACCATCAACTCGTTCCGGGCGGGCGAGTCCAGCAGCCACACCAGCCGCTCGCTCAAGATGTCGGGGCCGAGGGTCCATCCTTTTGAGCGTAGGAAAGCCCGGACCCGGGCGCCATCCGACTGGGGCCGGGATTCCGTCTCCGGGACGCGCACCGCGTTGATCCGCCGGTGCCAGGTCTGGCCCGAATGCGTGAGGGTGCTGTCGCGGTAGTTATAGGTGTTGCTGTTGGAGTCGTGATACCCCTCGAACTGCACCCACAGCAGCCGGGTGATCCGGTCGCCGTCCAGGGCGACGAACAGGTGCTGCTCAGCGGTGGCGACGCCGTACAGGTCGAACGTCTGGGTGCCGGCGTAACGCAGCTCGGCCGCGATTTCGAGAGTGGCCTTGGGGAGGGCGGGAGAGACCAGTCGATTCCCGACAATGGTCCTCTGTCCCAGCAGCCCCTGAGGAAGCGCCAGCACGGCGAGCACAAGAGCACGACGCACGTTGAAGGCCCGGTCGGAGTGCCACCCCTACGAGGCAGGTGAGGTGGGTGTTTCTCCAGCAGGTACGCGCCGGTCTTGCAGAATTGCCGGCCGTATCGCATCGTTGAGCACGGGCGGAGATCCACGCCCAACCTCTTCGATCCCTCCCCAGCAGGGGTCCTTCCGAGAGGCAAAGGGGGGCAGACTCCCGGATCGGCATCCGAGCCTTTGTGTCGCCACGGGCTCGCCGCTGGGGGGATGGCCCGTGGCCCGACCAAAGGAGCCTCACGATGCCGTCTGACAAGGACTTCAAGCGCCTGGTTCGCGGGCGCATGCAGAAGACGGGCGAATCCTACACCGCCGCCCGCGCCACTCTCCTCAAGAAGCCACCTCGCAAGGCGCCGGTTTCACCGCCGGCTGTTCCCGATTATGCCAAGCTCGCCGGCATGAGCGACGCCGCGGTCGAGGCGAAGACCGGCTGCAACTGGGCCAAGTGGGTCTGGGCCCTCGATTACCTGAAGGCCTACACCTGGACCCACCGCGAGATCGCCGAATATGTGCACGAGAAGTACCAGGTACCGGATTGGTGGAGCCAGACGGTGACGGTGGGCTACGAGCGGATCCGGGGCCTTCGGGACATCGGCCAGCGCCGGGGCGGCAGCTACGAAGCCAGCCGGAGCAAGACGGTCGCCGTTCCGGTGGCCAGGCTCTACCGCGCCTTCGCCGATGGGCGGGTCCGGAACCGCTGGCTGCCGGGCGTCACGCTCAAGGTGCGGAAGGCTACGCCTAACAAGTCGGTGCGGATCACCTGGGCCGACGACACCTCGGTCGAGGTCTGGTTCATCGCCAAAGGTGACGCCAAGGCTTCGGCCGCGGTGTCGCACCGCGGGCTCACCGGCAAGGAGGACGTGGCCCGGGTCAAGGCCTACTGGGGCGAACGGCTCGACGCGCTGGCCGATGTGCTGACCGGGGTCAACTGATCCCGAATCCCGCGAACCCCTCGGAGGGCGGGCCGCCGTCGGGCCCACCCCACGACCCGGCCGTCCCCCAGGACCTGGTCTGGCTGGAGCGGGTGGCCTGGGCCCTGGACGACCTGATCCGGATACCCATCATCAATCGCCGGATCGGCCTCGATCCGCTGCTGGGACTGGTGCCGGGAGCGGGCGACACCGTGGCCGCGCTCATGGCCGTGACGACGCTCACCGCCGCCCTGAAACGGGGTGTCCCCGGCATCATCATCGCGCGGATGGGGATCAACATCGGACTGGATTACCTGATCGGCCTGGTTCCGCTGATCGGTGACCTGGGCGATTTCGGGTTCAAGGCCAATCGCCGGAACCTCGCCTTGCTCCGACGCCACGCTACTGAGATCCGGAAGTCGTCTTGGAGGGATTATGTGGTCGTCGGAGGCGTGTTAGGCGGGCTTGGCGCCCTGTTCGTAGGTGGGATCTGGCTCGGCTTTCTCGGACTGAGGAGTCTACTCCGCCGACTGGGGTAACGAGTGTCTGCATGCTCGACGAGGTGCTGCTGCCGGAGCGGCTGGGCATTCTCCTGGTGGGCCTCTGCAGCAGCCTCGCGGCCATCGTCGCCGCCGTGGGGATAGCGGCCGCCGTCGCCTACGCGGTCGGCCGGCACCGGCGCGACCTGGCGCTCCGCATCGCGCTCGGCGCCGCGCCACGCCGCGCCCTGCGCGCCGTGCTGGGACCCACCTTCACCCACCTGGGCGTCGGAATGGGGCTCGGTCTTCTCGGTGGCGCCGCGCTGGGCCGGGTGCTGGCGGGCGTGGTCTACGGTCTGGAAGGAATCGAGCCGCTGACGCTGGTGCTGGTGACGCTTGGGCTCGCCGTCATCGCGACCGTCGCGGCGCTGTTGCCGGCGAGGAAAGCCCTCCGGCTCGACCCGATGACCGAGTTGAGATCCGACTGACTGACTGACCGACCGACCGACCGACCGACTGACCGCCTGTAGTCAGTTAGCGATTCGGATCAGAAATCCCCCCTCATTGTCATCCGAGGCCCACGCTCGCACCTGAGGCATGGACCCCGCCCGCAGCATGGCGCGAATGGTATTCCGCAGGACCGGACCGCCGGCTGAGTTTCTCCCCTTTCCCGTGATGACATGGAGCAAAGCCCCTTTGGGTGCGCGCCGCACGAACCCCGTCACCGCCGCCTTGGCCTCGGGAGCGGTCATGCGATGCAGATCCAGCTCGTCGGTGATCGGACCGTCGAGAGGGTCGAAGGGATCGCGTGCTGGGCTCATTCATCCCGCTCTACAGGCATGGGTAGAACCTAAGCCGGGATGCCGAGTTGCTGCTTCGTATCGAGAGGACACACATTATGGGTATGCTGCGTTTCCAGGATCCGGTCACGACTGTGGATCAGCTGCTGGCCCTGCCCGACGATGGGCTGCGGCACGAGCTCCTGGACGGGGAGCACGTCGTGACCCCCGCTCCAGCCTACCGTCACGAGCCGCTGCTCGAGATTCCGGTCCGAGACCTCTTTGCCGATCTGCCAGAGCCGGGCGATCAGTAGGCCGGCGCCGCTCGCCCTGGTCCTCGCCGCCTGTGGCGGCGCTGCGAGGCCGCCCGAGGTTCTTCCGGTCAGCAACCCTTGCTACGTGGCGGCACCCGATTCCCTGATGCGCGACACCATCTCGGTGGCGCTCCCCGCATCCGATGCCTCCCGGTTCCTGGTTGCGCACCTCACCGACTCTGCGTCCGTCGACTGCGAAGGTCATCCCATCTCGACCCGGCGGGGAGGGTATCGGCTCGGCTCCAGCAACCCGACCATCCTCCTCTCCTCCGACTCCACCGCTCCGGTCATCCTGCTCCACGATATTCAGCCGGGCACCGACCCGCGCGATCTGATCGACCGCCGGGTGGACCTGGTCATCACGGCCGATCCCGTGACGCTCGACTACGCCCGGACGCAAAGAGATCTCAGGTTGGTACCGCTCGCCTGGTCGGTTACCTACACCCTGGTGTCCTCCCCCGGCCAGGCCCCTCCACTCGAGCCCTCGGATGGATTCCGCGCCGAGCTGGCCCACGACGCCGTTCGGGCCGAAGCCAGGCCGGCGGAGCGACCTGAGCGGCGGGACGTTGAGGGAGGCTGCACCGTGCAGTCACCCCGCCCCGCCGTTCGTCTCCCTGACATAGCGATTCCCCGGAACGATCCCATCGCCCGTGCGCTTGCTGAACGACTGGTCGCCGTTGCCGCCCCTTCCGGGCCGCGGCGGGTAACCGCCCTGCCCCCGGCCGGGCTCGACTCGGCGTTGACCCATGGGACCGCCATGGCGTACATCGTGCCGCTGTCCCGGGTTCGGCCCACTGAGTGCGCTGGGACGTATCCGCTGCCGCGCGGCTCCAGCTTGTTTCCGCTGATCGACGTCCGCGCGACCGCCGTGCTCCGTCCCGGGGTGCCGCCATTCTTCATCGAAGGTGACGGGACCATCCGATTTCCGTCGCGGCAGCCATGATCTTTCGCACCCGGCTGGCCATTGGGTTCGTAACGGCGGCGATCATCCCGCTGGCGCTGTTTGGTTTCGTGGTACGGCGCGAGATGACCGCGCGGCTCGATGCTCAGGCGACCCGACGGGTGGAGGCGCTGGTCGGGGTCCTGCGGGCCGATCTGGCCGCCGAGACCTCGACCTTGCGGACTCGGCTCCGAACCCTGGCCGCCGGCGTGGCGGCCGAGAACCGATTCCGGCTGGCCACCGGCGCCGGTGGGATCACCGAGCGACGCTGGCTCCTCGACTGGGCCGGTGAAGCCATGGCCGGCAGTGGCCTCGCGGTTCTGCGGGTGATGGACTCGGCGGGACGGGTGCTCAGCTCGGGCCATTTCCGCAACGAGTTCGATCGCCTCGATTCCCCCCTCCCCGCGGCGATAGCCCTGGCGAACGGTCAGCCCATGCTGATCCGTCTCCCCGCTCCCGACGGAGACGTGATGGCGCTGGCGGCAATGGATTCGTTTACCGTCGCCGGCCGGCACTATCGCCTGGTCGGCGGCCTGCCCTTCGACGCGGCCCGCGCGGCCTCGCTGGTACCTCAGGACGAAATCGCGGTCGCGCTGGTGCCGGGTGAAGCGGCAGCGCCTAACGTCGCGGCTGAGATCGCTCTGCCGCTGTGGGACGCGATCGCCGGTTCCGGGTCAACCGCTCGCCTGGTCGTCACCCGGGATCCCGCGCCCATGAAGGAACTGCGGACCCGGGTCGACCGCTGGCTCGCGATCGCGGCGGGGCTGACCTTGCTGCTGGCTGGGGTGCTCGCCGTCGGGATGGCGGCCCGGGTCTCGCGTCCCTTGGCCGATCTGGCCGAGAAGACCAGCCGGCTCGACCTGGACCGGCTGGATCAGGACTTCGCCTCCGACCGACGCGATGAGATCGGCGCCCTCGGCAACCTGCTATCCGAGATGACCGGCCGGCTCCGGACCAGTACGTCCCGCCTGCGGGAGGCGGAGCGGCGGGCCGCAACCGGCGACCTGGCCCGGCAGATCAACCATGACGTGAAGAACGGGCTGGCTCCCATTCGCCACGTGCTGCGGCACCTCTCGGAAACGGCGGCCCGGCATCCGGAACAGCTGGCGGCGGTGTTTGCGGACCGGCGCGAGACCCTCGAGTCCAGCGTCACCTATCTCGAAGGGCTGGCCCGCAACTACGCCCGACTGGCGCCGGCACTCGACCGTGGTTCCAGCGACCTCGGCGCGCTGTTGCAGGAGGTGGCCCGCGGGTCCCGCGCCGACGGCGTGGAGTTCGAGGTCCGCCTGGGCGAGAACCTCCCGCCGGTGCGGGCCGATGCCGTCGTGCTGCGCCGCATCGTGGAAAACCTGGTGAGCAACGCGGTCGACGCCCTGGAGGGCCGGCCGGGACGGGTGACGTTATCCTCCGAGGCCGTGCCTAACGGCTCGGAACCGCGGGTCCGGCTGACGGTCGCCGACACCGGCCGCGGCATGACCGCCGAGGAGCTGGACCGGGCCTTCGACGACTTCCACACCACCAAGACGTCCGGCACCGGCCTGGGCCTTTCGGTGGTGCGCCGGCTGGTCGGCGATCTCGGCGGCACCCTCCGGGTGGACACCAGTCCCGGTCAGGGCAGCACCTTCATGGTGGAGATTCTCGCGCTATGAGCCGCATCCTGGTGGTGGACGACGTCGCCGCGCTGGCGGAGCAGTATGCCTACGACCTCAGGCGGCTGGGCGGGCACGAGGTCAGCGTCGCCGCATCCGGCAAGGGCGCACTGGAAGCGCTGGAACGGGACGGCGCGGACTGCGTCATTCTCGACCTGGAGATGCCCGGCGTCGACGGCTTCGAGGTGCTCCGCCGGCTCAAGCATCAGGGCATCGACACACCGGTCATCGTCTACACCGGCACCGGCGACTACGACCGCTGCATCCAGGCGATCCGGCTCGGCGCCATGGGGTTCATCGATAAGGCCGAGCCGATGGAGCGGGTGAACCAGGAAGTGGTGAGCGCCGTCGAGCGGCACCGGCTCCGGCGCGAGGTCTTCGCGCTGCAGCGGCGCCTGGGCGAGAGCAGCGTGCTCCTCGGCGTGAGTAATGCTATGGCCCGACTGCGGGATGTGATCGCCCGGATCGCGCCCATCCCCAGCACGGTCCTGATCCTGGGGGAGAGCGGGACCGGCAAAGAGCTGGTGGCGCGCGAGCTGCACCGGCTGGGCAAGAACCCGGCCGGACCCTTCATCGCCATCAATTGCGCGGCGCTCCCGGAGCAGCTGGTCGAGAGCGAGCTGTTCGGTCATGAGCGGGGTGCGTTCACCGGCGCTGTGGCCCAGCGGAAGGGGGCCTTCGAAGTCGCCGCCGGCGGTACCCTGTTTCTGGACGAGGTGGGCGAGTTGCCGCCGGCGGTTCAGGCCAAGCTGCTCCGCGCGCTGGAGGGGGACCAGATCCAGCGGGTCGGCGCCACTCATCCGGTCACGGTCGATGCGCGGGTGGTCGCAGCCACCAATCGTGATCTGGACGCGGAGGTCAAGCGTGGTGGATTCCGGGAGGACCTTCTCTACCGCCTGAACGTCCATACGATCGAAGTCCCGCCGCTGCGGGACCGACGGGAAGACATTGCGCTCCTGGCCGAGCGGTTCCTGGACGAGACCAGCCGCCGATTCGGGGTGCTGCCACGGCGATTGTCGGGTGAGGCCAAGGAACTGCTGGTCGGCTACGACTGGAGGCGGAACAACGTGCGTGAGCTCCGCAACATGGTGGAGCGAATGGTGGTGACGGCCGACGGCGAGACCATCCGCGCCGAGCACGTGCCGCCCGCCATCCGGGGCGACGACGCTCCAACCGATTCACCCCGCTCGTTCCAGGACCTCAAGACCGAAGCCGAACGCGCCATCATCCTCGCGGCCCTGGAACGGCACGAGTGGCACGTCACCCGCACCGCGGAGGCGCTGGATCTCGCCGACCACGCCAGCCTGCTCAAGATCATGCGTCGCCTGGACATCCGGCGAGAATAGGGGAGCCATTCCGTCATCCTGAGGTCGCAACGCTAGCCGTTCCGTCATCCTGAGGTCGCAACGCGACCGAAGGATCTGCTCCAGGCGACCATCAGGGATCAACGGTTCGACGCGGATGCTTCGGATGCAGCGGATCGGGCGGATCCTTTTTTGGTGGTCTATGTCCGAAGATCCCGCATTGTGGCTGAACGGATCCCAAACACCGAAACCAGAAAAAGCGCCCACAAAAAAAGGTTCTTCTCGGAATTTCGGGTCCGGGCGGTTGGTGAACTCTTGAAGAGGGACAATAAAGCTTCCACGGATGACACGGATTCACTGGGATGACACGGACTCGAGTCAGGATCAATCCGGTAGGCATGCCTCTCTGAGCTAGTGAAATCCGTGTCATCCCCATAATCCGTGTCATCGGCGGATGCTTTTTGCAGTTTGGTTTTGAGGATCCGCGCGGCGTTCCCCGCAATTCCTTGAAGAGCCCAAAAAAAGATCCGCTTGATCCGCCCCATCCGAAGCAACCTTAGGTCCTTGATGCCGGCCCGATGAGTCCGCCCGGACACGCCCGAAAGCCCGCCCGGGTGTCCGACCGGACACAATAGCTTCTCCCCTCCTCGGCTAACCGCTTACTGCCAAAGGCTGTTTCGATCTACCGTCCCGGGCGCCGTCCTTGCCCCTCCTCCCTGGTGACCCCGATGAACTCATCCGGCGACCGGGGCGCCCAACCCCGAGGAGGACGACATGACCCGCACCGCGCAGCTCACCGACCACCGCCCACACTGGCTGGCCGCCTCATTGATGACCCTGGCGCTCGCCGCCTGCGGCGGCACAGACGGCCCCGAAACCGCATCGAATGATGTGGTTCAGACTCCCGGCTCTGCCACGCCGGTGGTCCCGACCAGTATCACCACCGCCGTGGCGGTGAGGGAGACCACGCCCGCGGCGCCGCGGGTCGTCACCTATGAAGACGCCGAGGCGGTGTTCCAGGCAGGGAACTACAGCGAGGCCAAGGCGCTCTTCACGGTGTACGTCGAGTCGAAGCCCGAGAATCCGTGGGGCCACTATATGCTGGGCCTCTCGTCCTGGAAGAGTGGTGACCTGACCGGCGCCGAGCGCGCGCTTGACCTGGCGATCAAGCGCGACCCGAAGCATGTGAAGAGCCTGATCAACTCGGCCCGGGTGCTGTTGGACCTCGGCCGCGGCGCCGAAGCGCTGGAGCGGATCAACACCGCGCGCACCCTCGACTCGACCTCGTCGGACGTGCTGCGGCTGTTGGCGCGGGCCCAGTACGCCAAGGGCGACGTCCCCTCGGCGGTCAAGACCTACCACCAAGTGCTGGTGACCGATGAGCGCGATGTCTGGGCCATGAACAACCTGGGCGTGCTGTATATCGAGCAGAATGACGCCCAGTCGGCGCTGGCGCCTTTGGCCCGCGCTGTCCAGCTCAAGCCCACCTCACCGGTGTTCCAGAACAACCTGGGCATGGCACTCGAGCTGACCGGCCACCTGGCCGAGGCCCGCGTCGCCTACGACAACGCGGTCAAGGCCGACAGCACCTTCGGCAAGGCGGTGCGCAACGCCAAACGGCTGAGTGAGATGACCGTTGACCCCACTGCGCCGGGGCTGGATGTGAAGGAGTTCGCCGAGTTGTTTCGGCAGTACGTGAGAATGTGGCGGGACTCGATCCCCACCACGCCGGATCTCTAACCGATCGCAGCGATTAATCCGTGTAATCTGTGGATAAAAGGCGTCCATGGATTACACGGATTCACGACCGACGGACCGACGGACCGACGGACCGACGGACGCTACGGCTTGAACCGCACGACGTGGTTCTGGAGCGGCAACTCGCCCCGGCGCGGCGCGGCGGGAGCGGTGGAGGACCAGCCTGCCAGGAAGTTGGCCTGCGCCATCCCCAGCTTCTCATAGCCGTCGATCACGAACGGCAGCCCTTCGGTGCCTAACGGCGACGGCATATCGCCTACATGGAAGTGCAGGTGGGGCGCGTCGGAGTTGCCCGAGTTGCCCAGCAGGCCGATCACCTGCCCGGGACGGACCCGGTCGCCCACCTTGACCGTGATCGATCCCGGCACCATGTGAGCGTAGAAAGCGTAGCGGCCCCCACCCAGGTCCAGGATCACGTGATTCCCGCCCACGGTCTCGAGCGTGATCGGCACGGTCCGTTGCGGTGAGAGCGGCACGTTTTCGGGGATGCTGTCCTTCACTGCCACCACCACGGCTTCGGCCACCGCCAGCAACGGCTCCTTGTAGCCGAACCAGTTCTCATTCCTGGTCGAGTCGCCTTTCCAGAGCCGGCCGTCGGGGCCGAGCTTGATCCAATCAGTAGCGAACCGTTGGGCGATGCGTCCCAGGCCCTGGATCGGGATCACGGTGCGGCGGTGGCCCGACAGGTTGCCGGGTCCATTGGCCGCGAGCCAGGGTCCGCCTTTGAGGGGCGAGGCGATCGACACCGGGGATCCAGCCTCGACCGGCACCGTGGGTCCGTTGAGCGTGTCGCGGGCTGGGCCCGAGAGCGAGTCGGGATGGGTCAGGTAGAACCGGTGCGCCACCGAGCTCGGCGTCGATCCGGCCGGCAGCGAGACCATGAGGTACAGCAGCGCCTGACGTCCCCCCGGCAGCACCCGTGCATCCACGCCGACGGCCGCCTCACCTACCCTGAGCGCGATCGCCTTGAGGCTGTCGCCCCACCAGCTCCCGACCACGCCGTTGCCCACCAGCGCCTCGACCCGCTGGACCCCGCGATCCTGCCGCGCGATGTTGGTCACCCGGAGCTCGTACACCAGATGCACCTTGCCGTCGGCGGCGAATGGGACCGGCGCCTTCGGCATCCGCACGTCGAACGGCACCAGGCCGAGCTGGGCGGCGGCGTTACTGGCAGCTCCCACCGAAGCAATCAGTGCCAGCACCAGAGATCGCATCTGAAAACTCCCAGGCAAGGACGGGTCATCCGAGTGGCTGCCGATGCCATTGACTTTCGGTATTTATTCGGTATGGTGGGGTGTCGTTCATATGGCGCCCTCATGCCCGATCTGGATCTCGAATCCAAGCTCAAGGTACTCATGTCACTCGCGGCCGACGACCGCGAAGGACTCCCCCCGCCTCCCCGCCTGCGTCATGTGAACGACGTCGGAGCCCTGGGTCCGGTCAACATCCGAAACCTCCGGCCCACTCCGGGCATCAAGATGCGGTTGCTCCGCATCCTGATGACCAACGCCTGCAGCTTCAACTGCCACTACTGCCCCATGCGGCGCGACCGGGAAATGGCCCGCACTCTGCTCAAGCCCGAAGAGCTGGTGCGGATCTTCATGGGCGCGCTCCAGCGCGGCTGGTGCGAAGGGCTCTTCGTGACCACCGGCATCCCGGGCCGACCGGTTCCCGTGATGGATCAGCTGATCAAGGCCCTCACGCTGCTGCGCGAGAAGCACCGGTTCGCCGGCTACATCCACGTGAAGCTGGTACCCGGCGCGGACCCGGCGCAGATCGATCGGCTGACCTCACTGGCCAGCCGGGTGTCGCTGAATTTCGAGGCGGCGTGCGGGGCTACCCTGGCCGAGATCGCACCGGACAAGAACTGGGACGTCACTCGGCGGAACTTCGAGCAGGTGCGTTCACTGGTGGTGCGCGAACGAGAGGCGCGGGACCACGGCAGG
>DASWKS010000062.1:0-14409 GCA_036396495.1 Gemmatimonadales bacterium | reverse complement strand
GATCCCCAGTTTGCCGACCTCTTTGCGGCGGTACCCGGACTGTTCGACTTGATCGAAGAAGCCATCCACGCCCCCGCGGCCGGCCTCGCCGTGCGATACAACCCGGCCTATGGCTACCCTGAATCGATCCAGATCGACTGGGTGGCGGGGGTCGTGGACGACGAGGTATCCTACCATATCACCGATTTTGTCGTGCTGACCGCCCGCTGATCGCGGACGGATTTCATTCACTCGGTAGGCCGCGCTGCGGCGGAATCCCAATGATGGCCCGTCTCCCCCTGCTGTTCTCGGCTTCGATCCTGGCTTCAGCCGCCTGCTCCGACACGTCCGGCCCGAACCCAGCGGAGCAGATCTACACGGCGGCTCTGGCTCAGTGGAACGAGAGCGGACCCGCCTCTTACGACATGGTGCTCAAGCGTCAGTGCATCTGCCAGGTATCCGAAATCGACGTGACCATCCAGGTCCGCAACCGGGTGGTAGTGAGCCGGACCTTTACCGCGAGCGGCGATCCGGTGGGAAGTGGCCAGGTGTCGCTCTATCCCGATGTCCCGGGGTTATTCGCGCTGGTGCGGGCCGCGATGGACGACGATCCGGTGTTTCTGTCGGCGACCTACGACCAGACCTACGGCCATCCGATCGAGATCCAGCTCGACCTCGACGGCAGCCGCAGCGACGACAACGTGGTGTACACGACGCTGCAGCTCACGCCGGTCACTTGACACCAGTACTAAGTGCTGAGGACTGAGTACTCAGTACTTGGCTTTACATGAGTCGGTATTTCGGCCCGCTCCCACCCTCCCGGGGCATCCAGCGCGGTCCCACCACATCGGTCGCCTTGCAATCCACGCAGTTGGGCGGGTTCACCCGGAGGGTGCCGTCCGGCAGGCGCTCGTAGACTCCGGCGGGACACACGTGGCTGTAGAATTCCGCCACCTCGGCGGTGACCTCCGGTCCGACGATGAGATGCGACGGGATGGTGTCGCGGGTGGCGTTGCCCGACTTGAAGACCGCGTCGAGCTTGCTGAACGTCAGCCGGTTGTCGGGGGGGAACGGCGCGGCCGCTCCGATCTCACGTTCCTGCTCGACATCGGCGTGCATGGCGATGCGGCGGCCGAACAGCGCGCCACCCGACAGCGTCATCAGCCCCGCTTTGAATCCTCCGACATAGAAACCGTCCTTGAACGCCAGCCGCATGTTGCGGGTGCGATACAGGTCCCGGACGACGTAGCTCTCGCGCACCGCCCGATCGTATTGCGACAGGGTCGCGGCGGACGGGTCGCCCGATTTGAGGGCCGCGAACGCGGCTCGAGCGGCCAGCATGCCGGACTGCATCGCGTAATGGATCCCCTTGAGCGACGGCACGTCGACGAAGCCGGCGGTGTCCCCGGCCAGCAGCAGGCCATCGCCCGACATCCGTTCCGGCAGGGCGTAGTAGCCGCCTTCGGGAATGGTCTTGGCTCCCCACTCCAGGAGTTCTCCGCCCTCCAGCAGATCCCGGAACAGGGGATGCAGTTTCATCCGCTGCAGCAGCTGGTGCACATCGAGCGACGCCTGGCGGTAATCGAGCCCCACCACAATGCCGAGGGCCACCTGAGACGGTCCCAGCGGATACAGGAAGGTTCCTCCGAATGCGTCTCGAGGCAGGGGCCAGCCTAACGTGTGGATGACCCGGTCGAGCGGCCGGCGGACCTGCCACACTTCCTTGACCCCCAGCGCAAACAGCTGGGGGTTGGGCGACGTCACACTCTGCCATTGGCGCCAGGCCTGTCCCAGGGTACCCCGGGTCCCTTCGCTGAGCACGGTCACCCGCGCCGTCAACTCGGTGGGTTCGACGTACTGGTTGCCGGGTGACCCGTCTCGGGCCAGCCCCGTCGGCGTGGTGCGCACGCCCTGGACCCTCCCGCCGTCGACCAGCAGCGCCTCGACCGGGAACCCGGGGAAGAGATTGACACCCAGCGCCTCGGCCTGCTCCCCCATCCAGCGGACGATTTCGCAGAGCGACCCGGCGTAGTTCCCGTGATTCCGCATCGTCGGCGGCGTCGGGATCTTCACCGATTTCGATTCGGTGAGGAGGTACACCGCCTCGCGGTCGACCCGCTGGCGGAAGGGCAGTTCGGCTTCGGGAACGCCGGGGAACAGCTCCTGAAAAGCGCGCGGATTGACCACCGCCCCGGAAAGGCAGTGCTCGCCCAGCGACTCGGCCTTTTCCAGGACGCCGATGCTGACGTCGCCCAGCGAACCGTCATCCCGGGCCATTCGCGCCAGCGCGATGGCCCCGGCGAGCCCGGCCGGCCCCGCGCCCACGAACAGCACGTCCAGGGGGATCGCGTCGGCGCCGGGAGCCTGCGATCGGATCAGACGCTCCAGCGGCAGCGGCGCCTGGTGGCGGATCGGATGGATGCGTGACACCTGGGTTCCCGGGTTGACTCAGTCCAGTTCCAGTGCGATGTCGGCGGCGGGCGGGCTGTGGGTGATCCCGCCGACAGAAACGTAGTCGGCGCCAGCCAGTGCGAAGTCGCGGACATTCTCGAGCGTGATGCCGCCGGTGGCCTCGATCGCGATGTCAGAGCGCAGGGTTCGGGCCAGCTGGCTCCAGGCTCTCACCATGGCGGGACGCTGGTTGTCGATCAGCAGGCGATCGGCTCCTGCGGTACAGGCGAGGCGCACCTGGGCCTCGCTTTCGACCTCCACCTGGCAGCTCAACGCGCCCCGCTCCCGCGCCTGCCGCAGCGCGGCGTCGAGCGAGCGTCTTGCCTGCGCCAGCAACCGCCAGTGATTGTCCTTGATCATCACGGTGTGGGCCAGATCCAGCCGATGCACGGCGCCCCCGCCCGCGACCACCGCGGCCACATCAAACAGCCGGAGCCCGGGCGCGGTCTTCCGGGTGTGCAGCAACCGGCAGGGGGTGTCCCCCAGGAGCTCGACGTACTGGCGGGTGCGGCTGGCGATCCCCGAGGCCCGCTGCAGCAGATTGAGGAGCGGACGCTCCACCCGAAGCAGCCCGGCCCGATCCCCCCGGATCCGCCCGATGGCACGGGCCGTGACTTGCTCTCCCTCCCGGGCCTCCCAGGTGACCTCGCAATCCAGCTCCCGGGCCACCGCATCGGCATAGACCTGTCCGGCCAAAACGCCGCGGCCGCGAAACTCGATGGTGCCGGTTCCGGGATGAGGGACCGGGCCGACGATCGCCGTCGTCAGATCGGCGGGGCCGTCTTCCTCGAGGGTGAGCCGGGCCAGGCGTCGGGCGTCCGCCGCAAGGTCCGGCAGGCGCTCGCGCAGGTCCGGCTCGGGTCTGGTCACGGGGAGATTCAGTGTTCGGCGCGGAGCTTCCGGATTTCCTCGGTGAGACGGGGCACGACCTCGAACAAATCGCCCACGATCCCGTAGTCCGCGACCTTGAAGATGGGCGCGTCCTTGTCCCGGTTGATGGCGACGATCACCTTGGACGCCCGCATCCCGGCCAGATGCTGAATGGCTCCCGAGATTCCTACGGCGACATAGAGGCCGGGAGACACCACCCGTCCGGTCTGGCCGATCTGATCGGCGGGGTCCCGCCAGCCATCATCGGTAACCGCCCGGGTGGCGCCTACTGCGGCGTTGCCGAACGCGGCGGCCAGCTCTTCGACCAGCTTGAAATTCTCCGCCGCTTTGAGGCCCCGCCCCCCACTCACGATCACCGGCGCGTCGGCCAGATCCAGCTTGGCCGCCCCCCGGGCCTCGACGGCGGTCACCACCAGCCGCGCCGCGCCGGGGTCGAGAGCCGCGGTCACGGACTCCACCCGGGCGGGGCGGGGTTTCTCCGCCGGCGTGACGGCGCCGGCACGGAGCGACACGACCGCGGGGCTGCCCTCCAGCCGCAGGGTTGCGATGGCCTTGCCGATAAACACCGGATGGCGGGCCAGGACCGCATCCCCCGTGATCTCGAACGAGACC
Source organism: Gemmatimonadales bacterium (assembly GCA_036396495.1). Taxonomy (GTDB): domain Bacteria; phylum Gemmatimonadota; class Gemmatimonadetes; order Gemmatimonadales; family GWC2-71-9; genus SZUA-320. Next base: position 10,476 of record DASWKS010000062.1, on the reverse strand, counting down.
ACATCGGCGGCGAGGCTCACACCCAGGGCGCCGGCGACCCGGGGTGCCAGGTCGCGTCCCTGGGCCGAGGCTGAGAAGAGCGCCAGGCGATAGGCACCGCCCCGGAGCCGCTGGGCCATCGTAGCCGCCGTCACCTCGGGATTGCCGTGCGCCAGCGCCTCGTGCTCCAGCGCGAGTACGACATCAGCGCCGAACCGACCCAAGGTCTCGGCCACCTGGGCCACACCCGGCCCCCCGACCACGAGCGCGTGGACCTCGCCGCCACCGGTCGAATCCGCTACCGCGCGGGCTGCGGTCACGGTCTCGAAGGCCGCCTTCCGCGCGAGACCGCCGCGGGTCTCCGCCAGTACCAGGATGTCGGCCATCTAGAGCACCTTTGCTTCGTCACGAAGAACCCGCACCAGCTCGGGAACCGCGTCGGGGCCGGTTCCCAGAATCCGGCCGGCCGCCCGATCAGGCGGCATCTCCAGCCGCTCGACGGTGAGCCGGACGGGGCCGAACTGCGCCGGCCGCGTTTCCATCGGCTTCTTCTTGGCGGCCATGATGCCTTTGAGCGAGGGGATGCGCGGTCTCGCGATGCCCTCATCGATGGTGAGCACGGCCGGCAGGGAAAAGGTGATCGTCTCCGTGGCCCCTTCCAGCGTGCGTTGCGCGGTGCCGCGACCGTCCCGGACCTCGAGATGCATCACCGCGGTCACACACGGCAGTCCCAGCAACTCGGCGGCCATGGCCCCGACGCTGCCGCTGCCGGTATCGGTGGCGTTCCGGCCGAACAGGATCACGTCGTAAGGCTGGCCCTCGAGCTCGCTCGCGAGGGCCTGCGCGACGGCCATGCCGTCGAACGGCACGTCGGCGGCGGTCAGGTGGACGGCGCGATCGGCACCCAGGCTGAGCGCCTTGCGAAGCAGTTCGGCCAGCCCGTCCGGGCCCGCACCCATGACCGTCACCTCGCCGGGCCCCTGCTGCTCGTTGAGCCGGAGCGCGACCTCCACCGCGTACTCATCAAAGGTGCTGATCTCGTACTTGAGGCCCGCGGGGTCGATCGATTTCCCGTCCGGCGCGATGGTGAAACGCATCTCGGTATCGGGGACGCGCTTGAGGCACACGGCGATCTTCATGGGACGGTGGCGCTCAGGTCAGTGGTCAGCGGGCAGATGGCGCTGGTGGAAAGCTCAGAATGCGCTCAACCCCGTGATATCCTGGCCCAGGATCAGGGAGTGCATGTCGTGGGTGCCCTCGTAGGTGTACACCGATTCCAGGTTGGCCATGTGGCGCATGGAGTGATACTCCGCCAGGATGCCGTTGGCGCCGAGCAGGCGGCGAGATTCGCGGGCGCATTCGGTGGCCATGTCGACGTTGTTGCGCTTGGCGAGGGAGACCTGTTGCGGGTTCATGGTGCCTGCGTCCTTGAGCCGGCCCAGCTGCAGGGTGAGGAACTGCGCCTTGGTGATCTCGGTCAGCATGTCGGCCAGGCGGACCTGCTGGATCTGGGTCTGACCGATGGGCTTCCCGAACATGATCCGGGTCCGGGCGTAACGGACGGCTTCGTCATAGCAGGCCATGGCCGCGCCGATCGCGCCCCACGAAATGCCGTAGCGGGCCTGGGTGAGGCACGAAAGCGGGCTCTTGATGCCGCCCGACTTGGGGAGCAAGGCGTCCTTGGGCAGCGGCACGTCGTCGAGATGCAGCTCGCTCGTGTCCGAGGCCCGCAGCGACAGCTTCCCCTTCTGATCCCTGGCGCTGAACCCTTTGCTGTCGGTGGGAACGATGAACCCGCGAATGCTCCTGACGTCGTCAATATCCCCGGTCTTGGCCCAGACGACCGCGACGCTGGCCTGGGAGCCGTTGGTGATCCACATCTTGGTACCGTTCAGGACCCAGCCGTCCGGGGTCTCCCGGGCCGTGGTGATCATGCCGGCGGGATTGGAGCCGTAGTCCGGCTCGGTCAGACCGAAGCAGCCGATCTCCTGCCCCGAGGCGAGCCGGGGCAGCCAACGACGCTTCTGCTCCTCCGACCCGAAGGCGTAGATGGGGTACATTACCAGCGCGCCCTGCACCGAAGCAAAGCTCCGCACTCCGCTGTCGCCCCGCTCCAGCTCCTGCATGATGAGCCCGTACGCGACGTTATTGAGTCCCGCACAGCCGTACTCCTCCGGCAGGTTGGCGCCGAAGAACCCCAGCTCCGCCATCTGGGGAATCAATTCTTTGGGAAACCGACCCTCGACGTAACAGTCGCCGATGATCGGCATCAGGTTGTCATCGACCCAGGACCGGACGGTATCGCGGATTGCCCGCTCCTCTTCGCTGAGGAGGGTATCGAAGGCATAAAAATCAACGCCGGTAAACCGGGACGTAGTGGTGGCGGTCGGCATCGGTGGTCCTCGCGCTCGTGAAAGCTCGGAAACTGCTAATGATAACCGCCGGACCCGGCTTGAGGAAGCCGCCGGGTGGGTTGCTATCTCGTTGTTTCACTTACGCTTGCGACGTCGGCTCCCACTCCGTACCAGCGCCGCCCGCCCGCATCGTCCGATAGTCCGGGTCGGGAGTCGCGGGCGGAAACCCCCCGGCACAGGCCGGCGTAAAGAAGGCTGTGATCTTTGCGCTGCTCCTCACCGCCACCATTGCCGCACCTTCCATCCAGGGTGACACGACCCGGCCCAGGTACCGGATCTCCGGGATCATCTCCCCGGATGGACGTACGGTCACGGCGCACGCCGAAGTCCGGGCTCCGGCCCCGAGCAGATCCGTGCGGCTGGCGATCCCCGGCCTGCGTATCACCCGGATCGGCCGACTGAGCGGCGCACCGGTGCCGGCCCGATACAACGGGGATTCATCGGAGGTGACGGTCGACGGATCGGCCCCAGTGGCCGTGGACTACACCGTCGCTTCCGACACCACCCGGCACCGTCAATTCGGGTACCACCTCTTCCTGGCGACCGGCTCCGACGACGCCTGGTATCCGGTGGTGCCGGGCCACCGATTCGCCGATTTCGAGGTCGAGATCGAGGCCGCGCCGGGGACCGCGGTGCTCACCACCGGTGGCGCCGGCCGCAAGTTCGTCGTCTCGAGAGTCGAAGGGTTCGCCCTCGCTTATGGCGACGGCTTTGTCACTCGCGCCGTGTCGCAGCAGGGTCTTACGGTCACCGCCCTGAGTCAGCCCCAGGACACCCTGCTATTCCGCACCGTGGCCGAGTCGGCCCTGCGTGCTGCCCGGTGGTACCAGCAAACGTATGGATTCTTCCCGGTGCCCAGCCTCGGCATCGTCCCCGGATACCGCGGAGCGCGGGGTGGTTTCCCGCTGTCCCGGATGTTCATGATTCACCGGGGCGATCTGAGTCCGCCCTTCGTACGATGGATCACCGCTCACGAGCTGGCCCATTACTACTGGGGCCTCTATGTGCTCGACGGCCAGGAGCGCCTGGGTTGGCTGTCGCTCGGGCTCGGGATCTGGACCGACCAGCTCTATCTCGCCCGCACCGGCGGGGTTTCGCTGGCGGCCGCTTGGCGCGATCCGCGAGGCGACGACAGCTTCACGGAGTTCGCCCAAGCTGCGCTGGCGGGATACGACCAGCGCCTGGGATTGCCCGAGACGGTCGCTGATTCGCTCGACTACGACTACAACTCGCTGGTGCGGCACGGCAAGGCGGCCACCGGTGTGTACCTGCTCGCCCTCCGGCTGGGTGAGGAGCAGTTCGTCGCGCTCCAGCGCCGGCTGCTCGACGAATACCGCGGGCGGGCCTTGTCCATCGAGGCGTTCGGAGCCGAACTGGTGCGCGAGGGCCTACCCGACGCAGGCGCATTCCTGGCCGCCTGGGCCCGGACCGACGCGAGTCTCGGCTATCGTATCGCCGGCGTGGAGCCGGTGAACCGCTCCCTCTACCAGATCCGGATCCAGCGGACCGGGACCATCCCGTTTCCGGTGACCATTGAGGCACGAACTCCGACCGGGCGGGTCGCCCGCGCCGCGGTCGACGGAAGGTCGGCCCTCGACTCGGTACAGGTTGAGCTCGATGCAGCTCCGGTGGAGGTGCGGATCGACCCGGACGGACTGCTGCCCATGGCCAGCAGCGACAACCTCGAGATGCGGCGGGTATACCTGCGGGCGCTCGGCGCGGTGGGGCCCACGGGAAGGTTTCTCACCCTGGCCGCGGACCACCTTCGCTCCGACCCCGATCCGCTGGTCGCGGCCCAGGTCGTCGAACGACTCTTCGAGTCCGGCCGCTACGCTGAGGTGGTCGAGGTCTCGGGCCGGCATCCTACCATCGCGGCCTGCACCGACCGGCCGACCTGCCTCGCCGCGCTGCAGGTGGCGCGCGCCTTGGTGAGAACCGGCGACGGGCCCGCGGCCGAAGCGTTGATCCGTCGCCTGGAGCCGCTGCTTCCGGTCTACGGTCGCACTGCATCGCTCCGAATCCAGCTGCTCAAAACCGAACTGAGGTCTGCGCCATGAGCAGGAGCGCCTTGACGGCGCTGTTCGTGTTGTTCCCGGCGGTCGCTCCGGCCCGGCAAGTGCCCGACACCGCGACCATGCGCCGCGCTATCGGGGAATACCAGACCGCGTGTGCCCGCGACGGCGGCGCGCTCTGGGGCAAGACCCTCTGCGGGCCGCTCCTCCTGATCGACCGGGCCACCCGGATGAGTGTCGCCAGCGAATCGCCTCCCGACACCGGTTTCCGTGCGATGGGGGCGGTCTTCATCGGGCCGGCGCCCGGGAATGTCCCGTTCGCGAATACCGCCAGTCTCTGGCACGGCCGTTGGTGGGCCTTCGCTCTCACGCCGCTGCCAACCACGTCCGTGGCCCGGACCCACCTGCTGATCCACGAGGCGTTTCATCGCATTCAGGGTGAGCTGGGACTGAGCGGCATCGATGCCCTAAACAATCACCTCAACGAACGAGACGGACGATACTGGTACATCCTGGAGCTACGGGCCGCGGCGGCGGCCTTGCGCCTGACCCCCGAGACAGCCCACCAGGCGGTGCAAGACGCCCTGCTGTTTCGGACCTATCGCCATACCCTCTTTCCCGGAGCCGACACCCTCGAGCGGGCGCTGGAACTGCAGGAGGGGCTGGCGGAATACACCGGCCAGCGCCTCGCCTTTGCCGCGGCGGCCGACGCCGAACGGTATGCCGCGGAGCAGCTGACGGCATTCGAGTCCCGGGCGACCTTCGTTCGCTCAGCCGGGTACGGCAGCGGGCCCGCGCTGGGGCTCCTCCTGGATCGGTATGCGCCGGGGTGGAGGGGCCTCGTCAACCAGAAGGGTCTCGCCCCGCAGTTGGCCGAGGCGGTCGGCTTCGTCCCACCATCCGACCTTGCATCCCGGGCTCGGGAGCGGGTGGAGGTCTACGGTGGGAGGGAGCTCGCGGCGGCAGAGGACGCGCGAGAGCTGGCCCGTCAGAAAACCCTCACTGCGTATCGGTCGCGCCTGGTTGAAGGCCCGGTCCTGGTGCTCCGGCAGGAAGGATTGATGCGGTCGTTCAACCCCAACACCCTGATACCGCTTCCAGAGGGCGGAACGATCTACCCGACGGGTACCTTCAGCGCGGAATGGGGGACGATCGAAGTGAAGACCGGTGCCCTGGTGGCGGCGAACTTTCAAACCCTCACGCTACCCGCGCCGGCGGACACGACCCCGCCTTCGCTCCAGGGTCCCGACTGGGTCCTGCGGCTCTCAGCGGGGTGGGTATTGGTTCCGGGTCCGCGGCGCGGCGACTTTACGGTGGTCCGGAAGCCCTGAGGAGTGGCCAGGGGGAAGCGGGCCGCCAAACGGTGGCGGGACCGAATGGGAGGGATCTGGCCTTTTCCTAACGCCGCTCGTACCGAGTGAGCTCGCCGGGCTCGAAGGAACTTCCAGTCCATTTCATGGGGTAGACGGTGATCGCGCCGGAATCCAGGTCGATGAGGTTGAACACCGACGGCCGCTTGCCCCGGGTCATGAAGGTATGCGTGCCGGCGGTGGCTACAACGGTTCCGCCATCCAGCCGACCCACAGCCTCCTGATGATCATGGCCGCAGAGGATCAGCTCAGCGCCGCATTCCACCAATCGGCGCTGGGCTTCCTGCGGGCGGGCCAGGCCCCACCGGTTGGAGATCTGGCCCCGGAGCACATTGTGATGCAGCGCCAGCACCCGGCAGGCTTCCGGGTTCGCGCCGCCGAACACGGCCCCCGCCCGCATCACCTCCTGGCGGGCCAGATGACCTTTGACCGTGAGATCGCGGGGGTTCCACGTCACCGATCCCGACGCCAGGCCGTGGGCCGAGACGGTTCCCACGATCACGGCTCCGGGCACCTCGAGCACCGGCCCCAGGACGTCGCCGAAGTAGCGACGGTAGTGTCGGTACTTGGGGCCCTGCCCGCGGAGGCCGAACGGACTGGCCCACCAGCGGACATCGTGATTCCCTGGAATCGGGAGCGTCGGCGCGATGCGCCGGCACAGTTCCACGAAGGCCAGGGCGCGCTGGAACTCGCCGTGGCGCGCCCGCTGCGACAGGTCACCGGAAATGACGATCGCGGCGGCAGCCTGCTCCGGCAGGAGCCGCTCCAACGCCGCGATCTGTTCGAGGTCGACGTACGCCCCGAAGTGAAGGTCAGAAAGATGAACCAGCCGGGTAGCGGTCATGCGTCAGCGGGAAGCCGACCGCCCGACCGCTCGTCCGTCGGGCCGCCCGTCACCAGACGACCCGGATGCGATAGGTCAGCGACGCCTGTCCCTTGGCCGGCACCCGCACCCGGAATCGGTACTGCGATGAGGAGAGCTTCTCTCCCGGCACCGAGCTTTCCAGCACCTGCCATTCGCCCTGCCGATCCTCCAAGACGTCCACGGTGACGGCGGAATCCATGGCGCTGGAAAGCGTCACGCGGTACCCCACTGTTGCCAGGGTGCGCCGGGTCTCCCGCTGGGTCACGAAGTCGGTCTGGATTCTTTGCGCCGTGATGTCGAATGCGGTTCCCGCCGTCAGCCGCAGATCCTGGCCGGCAGCGGTGTGCTGATTGGACGCTTCTCCCACCAGCTGAAGTCTGCCGGCGCTGTCCGGCTGGTATATCCGCCAGAGGCCACCCGGCAGCGGCTTCTGGCCGAACGGGGTCTGGGCGCCCCGCTTGAGGAGGTACTGCACCTCCACCGGGACCTGGGTTTCCTCGCCGTACTGGGGGACCGGTCCATACCAGGGAAGCTGACCCCGCACGGTGTAGACCCGCTCCCAGGCGGTGTTCACCGGATCGAACAGGGCCGCCACGGTCGCGACGCCGGGGCGCAACGTGTAGCGGCCGGGAATGCTGTAGAGATGGGCCTCGCCCACTCGCTCTTCCTGAGCCGGCGCCGAAGGGGCCGCCTCGGCCGCCATCTGCACCCGCGCATCCCGCTTGTACCGCAGCTGATCCCGTTCGGCCCGGCCCACGTTCCCGGCGAGCAGCTGGATTTCGGCTTCGTCGGCGCTCAGGCGACCCGACTGCACCTGAGCCTGTCCCGTCACCCGGGCGTCGCCGCGCCCCAGGACCACCTGATAGGTGGCATTCCAGGACGCGCCGTCGGTGAACCACGCCAGACGAAGCTGGTCGCGAGCCGCCGTGCTGCGCAGGTTGAGTGCGACCGTGGGCGCGGTCAGAACCAGATCGAACGGGTAGCGGGGCCGGCCCGGCCGCTGGAACGTGACGGTGCCGTCGGCCAGCCGGAACAACTCGGGCTCGACGCCTAAGACCTCGGCCACCACCGTGTCGGCGACCCCGTTGCGCCAACCTCCGGTTTCGAACACGAGCTTCCGCCCCAGGGCCCGCCGCATGGTGTTCTGCTCGTCGACCGCGGCGTCGTACGATGCCCCCATGACGGCTACCTCGGGATCGAGGGCAAAGATGGACGCCGCGTCCAGGTATCCGAGCGCCAGCCGGTGGCTGGAGCTGCCCGACCCAACCCGCACCGGCAGCGTCGCGCGCACCAGCACCCGCCCGTCGCTGTAGATGGTGAGACCGCGCTGCGCCGGCAGGGGAGTCGCGAGAACCAGGAGACCCGTCGTGACACTCAAGACCCGATGCATGTCGAACCGACCTTTCGCCTTCGCTGCGTCGCTAATCGGGAAGTATTTCCATTGCGATTCTGAAGCTGATGATCCGGCCCAGGAGAAACGTCGCGAGGGTCCCGATCCCGATCCAGAGGCGGGCATCCGTCCCGGGCGATACGCGAAGGCTGAGGATGACCGCCGCGACCAGCGCCGCCACCAGGGAGATGCGCCGGGCCCACCGCCTGGCACGCCGTTTCCGCTCGGCCTGGCAGGCCGGGCAGCGCTCGCCCCACCCCAGGCCGGCCATGCGTTCGCCGCAGCGAACGCACGGGACCTCAGGCTGATACCCGCCGAGCGACCGCATCGCCGAATTCAACAGTGGTGGCGGTGCCACCCAGATCGCGAGTGCGGACCCGATCGTCCACGATGGTCCGCCGCAGCGCCTCCCGGACCCGAGCGGCGGCGGCCTGCTCGTTCAGATGATCGAGCATGAGCGCCGCCGCCAGCATCTGGGCCGAGGGGTTGGCGATGCCGCGTCCCGCGATATCGGGCGCGCTGCCGTGCACCGCCTCGAAGATCGCGCCCTGGGTCCCGATGTTCCCTCCCGGCGTCATGCCCAGCCCGCCCACCAGACCCGAAATCAGATCGCTCAGGATATCACCGAACAAGTTGGTGGTGACGATGACGTCGAACTGCTCCGGCTTGAGCACCAGCTGCATGGCCGCGTTGTCGACGATGAGATCGTTCGACGCGAGTTCCGGCGCATACTCCCGGGCAATAGCCCGCCCGACCTCCAGGAACAATCCGCTCACCATCTTGAGGATGTTCGCCTTGTGAACGACGGTGACCTTTTTCCGCCCGTGGCCGACGGCGTAGTCGAAGGCGAAGCGGATGATCCGTTCGGCGCCCTGGCGGGTGAGGATCGCCTCGGAGACGGCTACGGCCCGCGGATCGGCCCCGATCTGGATGAAGTGCTCGACCCCGGAGTACAGTCCTTCGAGATTCTCCCGCACCAGCACGATGTCGATATGGTCGTAGCGTCCCGGCAGGATGGTGAACGCCGGCCGCAGGTTGGCGTAGAGCTCGAATTCCTTCCGCAACGCCACGTTCACCGAGCGAAATCCGCTTCCCACCGGGGTAGTGAGCGGCCCCTTGAGCGCCAGCCGTCGTTCCCGGATGCTCTGGAGCGTGGCTTCCGGGATCGGGGAGCCGGTCCGCTCGACCGCGATGACGCCGGCCAGCTGTTCGTCCCAGTCGAACTCGATGCCGGTCGCCTCGAGCACCTTGACGGTCGCCGCGGTGATCTCGGGGCCGATCCCGTCGCCCGGGATCAGCGTGACACCGTAGGCCATGGCGTTACGGAGTGGTTGACTGGTCGGGGAGGAAAAAGTCGATGGTGGCGCGAAGCGCGGCCGCCGCGGTCGCTCCGGTACCGGTCGCGTCTGCCCGCCAGGAAATGGCCCCGGTGCGGGTGTCCGTCACCAGCGCGATAAGGGTAGCCCGCACCGCCCCGTCCTCACCAGCGGCGAACAGCAGTGACGCGGGCACGAACACGAACCGGGCGCCGGCCAGAGCCGTGAGGGTGCGCAGATGAGAGCGGGTCGGATCGGGTACCGTCTTGATCTTCGGTGACCGCAGGATGGAATGGCCGAAGCGGGAGGGCTCCGGCAGAATGCCGGTCCCCCGGCGCGCGATCCGAGCGAGCTCGCTGCCGTAGAGCCACACGATTTCAGGGGCCCGCTCCACCAGCCCTTCCGCCAGGATGGAGTCGGCCCAGATCAGCAAGGCGGCCCGCGGGACCATCAGGCTGGAATCGCCCGGCACGGAATCCCGCACCACATGAGTGATGGGAAGAACCGGAACGGTCTGGCCCACCAGACCCTCGCGCAGCAGGCCAACCCGGCGCTGCTCCTTCGGCTTGGGGGCCGGCTCCTGGGCCGTGGCGGGCGGGGCGGTACAGCCCGCCAGAAGCGCAGCCAAGATCATGAACCGCATGCAGGAAAGATAACGGGGACAGGCGGTTAAGGCGGTTACCCGAGCGACAGTCCTCCATCGACCACCAGCACCTGCCCGGTGATGTGCCGGGCGGCCTCCGAACAGAGAAACGCAACCACCTGGGCCACATCGCCCGGTTCGGCGATCCGGCCGAGGACGGCTCCCTTCTTGGCCCGCTCGATCACCTCACCCGGCAGTTGCTCCAACCGCTCGGTGCGGACGAAGCCGGGTGCCACCGCGTTCACGTTCACGTTGGATGGACCCAGGTCGACCGCGGCGGCACGGGTCAGTCCCTCGAGCCCTGCCTTGCTGGCCGCATGGGGCGCCACGCCGAATCCCGGCTGTGCCGACTGGTGGGTGCTGACGCTGACGATCTTGCCGTATCGCTGGCCCCGGAATATGGGAGCCACTGCGCTGATACAGTTGAACGCGCCGGTGAGGTTGGTGTCGATGACCTCGGCCCAGTCCTGGGGGGAGAGGCGCCAGA
>DASWKS010000061.1:0-16236 GCA_036396495.1 Gemmatimonadales bacterium | reverse complement strand
ATTCCGGCCGTCTCTTTCCCTGGCCCGCCATGCAGCTCAACGCCCTCGACTGGGTGATGGTGGCGCTGTACGGCCTCCTCACCGTGGCGATCGGCCTCGCCGTGAGTCGCCGCGCCGGCTCCGGGACCCAGGAGTTCTTCCTCTCGGGCCGTTCCTTGCCGTGGTGGCTGCTCGGCATCTCGCTGGTCGCCACCACCTTCTCCACCGATACCCCGAACCTGGTCACCGACCTGGTTCGCACCGGCGGAGTCAGCCAGAACTGGGCCTGGTGGGCCTTCTGCCTTACCGGCATGGCCACGGTCTTCTTCTACGCCCGGTTCTGGCGTCGCAGCGAAGCCCTGACCGACATCGCCTTCTACGAGTTGCGCTACTCCGGCAAGCCGGCCGCGTTTCTGCGGGGATTCCGCGCCATCTACCTGGGCGTGTTCTTCAACGCCATGATCATGGCGTCGGTGAATCTGGCCGCCATCAAGATCGCCGGGGTCCTGATCGGCCTCGACAAGTACACCACCGTCATCATCTGTTCCGGGATCACGGCGCTCTATGCCGCCAGCTCGGGGCTTCGCGGAGTGGTCCTGACCGACGCGGTCCAGTTCGGCATCGCCATGCTGGGGGCGTTCACGGCGGCCTACTACGCCGTGATTCAGCCCGAGGTAGGCGGCCTTGCCGGGCTCTTCAGCCACCCCAACGTGGCCGGGAAGCTCTCGCTCCTACCCGACTTCGGTGACTGGCGTACCGCCGCGGCGGTGTTCATCATCCCGGTGGCGGTGCAGTGGTGGAGCACCTGGTACCCCGGCGCCGAACCCGGGGGCGGCGGGTACGTGGCGCAACGGATGCTCGCCGCGCGCAACGAGAAGGAATCGCTGCTCTCCACCCTGCTGTTCAACATCCTGCACTACGGCCTGAGGCCCTGGCCCTGGATCCTCGTGGCGCTGGCGTCGCTCATCATCTACCCCGACGTGGCCTCGATCCAGGCCCGCTTTCCCCACCTCGACCCTTCCATCATACGGAACGACCTCGCCTACCCCGCCATGCTGGTGTATCTGCCGCACGGACTGTTGGGGATCATGGTGGCCTCACTGGCGGCGGCGTACATGTCCACCATCAGCACCCACCTCAACTGGGGCTCCTCATACATCGTGGATGACTTCTACCGCCGCTTCATCGTCCCGGACCGCCCCGATCGCCATTACGTGACCATGGCACGGGTAAGCACCGTTCTGCTGGTGATTGTCGCGGGAGCGTTGTCGCTCTGGCTCGAGAACGCCATCCAGGCCTTCCAGATCATGCTGCAGGTCGGGGCCGGTACCGGCCGCATTTATCTGCTGCGCTGGTTCTGGTGGCGGGTCAGTGCCTGGAGCGAGATCGCAGGAATGGTGGTGTCGTTCCTGGTCGCGGTGTATTTCCAGTTCGTCCACACCCGGCTGGGATTCGCCCCGCTGGACGCCGGTACGACGCTGGTGGTCGGCGTGGCGATCACCACCATCGGGTGGCTCACGGTTACTTGGCTCACGCCGGAAACCAACCGCGCGACCCTGCAGGCGTTCTATGACCGGATCCGCCCGCTGGGCCGGGGTTGGGCCGGCGTGGTCGACACCGCCGGGAAGCCGTCCCAGGAGAACGTGACCGCCGTGTTTCTGTGCTGGTTCCTCGGCTGCGTCGTGGTCTATGGTGCGCTGTTCGCCACCGGCTCGCTGCTCTACGGGCGCTGGCTTCCCGGCCTGGCCTCGGCCGCGGCGGCGGGGTTCGCCGGGCTGCACCTCTTCCGTACCCTGCCGCTGGTCGGCGTGACCCGCTGAGCGCCCCATGGGCATCGACATTCCCAGCGCACTGGTCGGTCAGATCGTTCTCTTCACGGTCTTCGGGATCATCATCTTCGCCCTGGTCCGCGAAGCCGCCCGCGTGGTCATCAAGGCGTTGCTGGTCGTCGGCATCGTCCTCGCCATCGCCATTCTGGCGGGATGGCTCGATGATTCCATGGTGGGCCGCCTGCTGGAGCGGATCGGTGACGCGCTCATCGTCGGTATCAAAGCGGTGGTGGGGTGGGTGATGCGGGCCTGGGCCGCGGTCAGTAACAGTCCACAGGAGACTCCCTGATGTCGTGTTGTGCATCGGCCCTGCTCGTCCTGGCCGCTCCGGCCTCGGCCCAGCGGCCCAGCTTCAGATCCGACCGAAGCCGGGATCAAAGCGGGCCGGGCTGGCCGAAGTGGAGAAGAGCTATGTAGATCTGCTCTTCGCCCTAGCCGGGCGATAAACAGACGGACCGGCGACCGACGGACCGACGGACCGACGGGCAATGCCGCCCGCCCTGTTGACAGCCGACAAGAAGACAGCCACTGTTCTTGTCGGCAGTCAACAGGAACCACCCCATGTCCGATCGACTCCAGGGCACGCTGGACCTCCTCATCCTTCGCACCCTCCAGAGTGAGCCCATGCACGGGTGGGGCATCGCCCAGCGGCTCCAGCTCCTCTCTCGTGACTTGTTTCAACCCAACCAGGGCTCGCTCTACCCGGCCCTCCACCGGTTGGAAGACCAGGGATGGATCGCCGCCGAATGGGGCACGTCCGAAAACCAGCGGCGGGCCCGCTTCTATCGTCTAACCCCGGCAGGCAGGCGGCAGCTGGCCCGAGAGCGGGAGAGCTGGGACACGTTCGTGGCTGCCGTCGCGCGGGTTCTTCGGGAGGCTTGAGGCCATGCTGACTCCGCGCCGGCTGCTGCGGCGGCTTCGGGCCCTGTTGACCCGGGGCCGACTCGATCGGGAGCTCGACGCCGAGCTCGATTTTCATCTGGCCATGAATACCGAGAGCCGAGAGCGACGGGGTGAACTGCATGGCGCCGCCCGGCTCGCCGCCGAGCGGGAACTGGGTGCGGTGCTGCAGATCAAGGATCAGGTGCGGGACACCCGCGGGGTCCGGCCGGTGGAGGAGTTCCTCACCGATCTCCGGGTCGCGGTCCGCGGCCTGATGCGAAAGCCCTCGTTTACCGCCGCGAGCCTTACCACCTTCGCGCTGGGAGTCGGCGGCGTGGCGGCCGTGTTCGGCGCGGTGCACGGCATCCTGCTCACCCCGCTGCCTTTCGGCGACCCCGACCGGCTGGTGGTCGCCTGGGAATACGACCAGCGGCGAGCCGTCCAGCAGGAGGCCTCTCCCGGGAACTTCCTCGATTGGAGAGCCCGGACCACCGGGTTCGAGGCTCTGGCGGGCATAGAGCCATTCGGTCTCGACTGGATCTCGCCCGAGGGCCCGATCACCCTGGCGACCTGGCTGGTGAGCGAAGGGTTTTTCGACCTGTTTCGGGTCAGACCGCTGTTAGGCAGGAGCTTTCGGCCCGACGAGCATCAGCCGGGTCGGGGCCAGGCGGTGGTACTGGGCCATGCCCTGTGGCAGCGGGTCTTCGGCGGAGATTCCGGCGTGGTCGGACGGATCCTGACCCTGGACGGGAGGCCCTACGAGGTCGTGGGGGTGATGCCGCGCGACTTCGACATTCCTTACGGCAACGATGCCGTCTGGGCTCCCAAGGTGCTGGCGGGCTGGGAAGCGACCTCTCGCACTTCACCGTTCTACAGCGTCATGGGCCGGTTGAAGGACGGCGTGACGCTGGAACAGGCCCAGGCCGATATCGCTCGGGTTGCCGCCCAGCTGGCGCAGGAATACCCCCAGACCAACGGACACATCGGGGCCCGTCTGGTGCCGCTGCCGGAGCAGGTTGTGGGCGGGGCCCGGACCGCGTTGCTGATCCTGCTGGGGGCGGTCGGGCTGGTCATGCTGGTCGCGGCCGCCAACATCATCAGCCTGCAGCTGGCGCGCGCCCTCGACCGGGCCCGGGAATTCTCGGTCCGCGCCGCGTTAGGCGCGGGCCGGGGACGCATGGTACGCCAGCTGATCACCGAGAATCTGCTGCTGGCCGTGCTGGGGAGCGGACTCGGTTTCGGGCTCGCGGTCGCCGGATTGGCCGTCATCCGCCGGCTGGCCCCGCCCGAACTGCCGCGGGCGGATCAGCTCCAGGCGGACGGCCTGGTGCTGCTGGTCGCCTTCGCGGTCGGACTGCTCACCGCGGTGGTCTCCGGCCTGGTGCCGGCCATCTCGGCGGCTCGCAGCGATCCGACCAAAGGATTGGGGGCCGCCGGTCGCTCGGTCACCACCAGCCCCACCGCCCGCCGGTTGCGGGCGGTCCTGGTCACGTCACAATTCGCGCTGGCGCTGGTGCTGCTGGTGGGGGCCGGGCTTCTGCTCCGGAGTTTCGTGGCGCTGCTGAACGAGGACCGCGGGTTCCGGACCGATCGGATCCTGGTGATGGTGACCCAGGCGTGGGGCTTCTACACCACCCCGCCGGACCGGGCGGAGTATGTCCGCCAGGCGGTCGCGCGACTGGAGGCCCTGCCGGGGGTCGAGGCGGTGGGCGTCTCGTCCGCCATTCCGCTCAGCTCGCCCATCGGCGCCGAGCAGGGCCGGATCGCGATCGTCGGGCGGCCGGTCGATCCCAATCAGACCCCTGAGGCCCAGGTCGCCATCACCACGGGCGGCTTCTTCCGGAGCCTGGCCATTCCCCTGCGGCGGGGCCGGTTGTTCACCCCCGACGACCGCCAGGGTACCGCGCCGGTGGCGATCGTCAACGACGCGTTCGTCCGGCGCTACCTGCCGCAGGGCGAGGCCATCGGCCGGCGGGTCGCGGTCACGCTGGCCCGCCAGCCCGGCGGCGACCGCGAGATTGTCGGGGTGGTGGCCGACGTCCGCCGGGATGCGTTGCATGAAGCCGCCCGGCCCACGGTGTACCTGCCTCACGCCCAAGCGCCCACCGGCGCCGTCGGATTCCTGATCCGCACCGCCGGCAATCCCGATGCCATGCTGGATCAGGCCAAGCAGGTGGTCTGGTCGCTCAACGCCTCCATGCCGGTGTCCGAAGCCACCACCATGGAGCGGCTGGTCGGTGAATCGCTCCGCGAGCGCCGTTTCCTGCTGGCGCTGTTAGGCGCATTCGCCCTGTTGGGACTGGGCCTGGCCGCCACCGGCATCTTCGGCGTCATGAGCTATGTCACGGGCGAACGGACCCGGGAGATCGGGGTGCGGATGGCGTTCGGAGCCGACCGGGGCCGGGTCCAGCGGATGGTGCTGCGAGACGGCGGCCGGTTGGCGGGGGCCGGGATCGTGCTGGGCGTCGGCGGGGCTCTGTTCGCTACGCGCCTGGTCGAGCGGATGCTCTACGGGGTGCGTCCCCTCGACCCGATCACGTTCGGGGGCGGGGCGCTGTTGCTCCTGGCCGTGGCGCTCCTGGCGACCTGGATCCCGGCCTTTCGGGCATCGCGACTGGATCCCGTCGAGGCGCTGCGTTCGGAGTGACGCCGAGCGCCTAACAGCCATCCACGGATTACCCGGATGACACGGATTCAACTACCACAAAGCACTAACAACCAGGGCCGACTTGATCGTCGGTGGGGTTTGCAACATCCGTGTAATCCGTGTAATCCGTGGATTGCTGTTTGTGTTTCAGGAGCTCCGAAGCGAAGAATCAGGCGATGCCCGCCCCGTCCGATGGGGTCGCAGTGAAGAGCACATCACCTAAATCGGAGACCCCGCGCGGCGCGTAGAACTCACGGGCCAGGGCTTCCATGACGCCATCTACCGCAGTGGTCGAGCACGCCGCCAGGGTGCAGCCCCCAAAGCCGGCCCCGGTCAGCCTCGCTCCCACCGCTCCGGCGGACTCGGCAATGGCCACCAGCTGGTCCAGCTCCGCACAACTCACCTCGTAATCATTCCGAAGACTGACATGAGACTGGTGCAGCAGCCGCCCGAAGCCGGGCAGATCGCTCGCGTGCATCGCCTCCACGGCCGCATCCACCCGGCCGGCCTCGGTCACCACGTGGCGGAACCGCCGGTAGAGCACCTCGTCCAGCACCGACTCGGCCCGGGCCAGCGCCTCCTCGGCTGGGACCCGGTTCAGCAAATCGGCATAGTCGGTCGGCGGCGCGATCCCCAGGCCCCGCGTTGCCACCTGCTCCAGCGCCGTCCGGGTCTGGCCTACCCGGGTGTTGTAGCTCTCCTTCGCACCGGCCGACTTGGCCGCTTCCACCAGGCTCGAGGCCACAATGATCCTCCAGTCCGGCGGGACCGGCACCGGCGTCAACCGCAGCTCGGGACGGAAGTCGATCCGGAGCGCGTGCCCCTGCCGTCCTGCCAGGCTGATCGCCTGGTCCATGCCACCGCCTTGGAGCCCGACGTAACGCTCCCCCCGGGCCAGCAGGCTCATCAATTGCTCGCGGGGAACCTCGCGTCCGCTGGCGTCGAGCAACGCCAGCGCGGTGGCCACCACCAGCGCCGACGACGATGACAGCCCGGCCGCGATGGGAAGCGTCGAAGACACCTCGCCCTCGAGCCCCATGAGAGGGCCGGTCTCGCGCCAGAGGATCTGGGCCGCGGCACGGGGGTAGTTGCCCCACGAGCCGGCGGCGGCGGCGGCAAGGTCGCCACTGAGCGTGAATTCGACCGGAGGAAAACCGGAATCGGTATTGTGCAGAATGACGCGGCGGTCGGCGCGGGGGCGGTACTCAAGCACGATCTCCCGGTTCAGCGCAAACGGCAGAACCGGGAGACCGTTGTAATCGATGTGCTCACCAATCAGGTTGACGCGCCCGGGCGCGCGAACCCGCCTCAAGCCTGTTTCGTGAGCTCGAAGGTGCCCGAGCCCACCATGGACCCCGCTTGGTACGCCTCGATGGTGCCCTTGATCGTGGTACCGTCGCGCGTGCCCTTGAAGATCACATCGAACTCGCCGAAGGTCTGGGTGAATTCGAACGCGTTGCCCTCGACCTTGATATCACGACCATCCCCGTTGGCGGGAGGAGCACCCTCGGCCTCCACCGCGCCGCTGAACTTCCAGACCTTGTTCTCCTGCCCGATGGTCAGCGTCATGTTGCCCGACGGGCCATCCGTAACGAACGTGCCCTTGAATGTGCCGACCCAGGCGGTTTCATCCTGGGCTTCCAGGCGGTCGGCGCCGAGCGCGGTCGCCGTGGCGACTGCCAAGAGCGCTACGGCTCGGCGAAGCGTCGTGAAGGTCATTAGGACTCCGATTGAGGGACTATTGGGACGTTTCCGATTTACGAACGTTATCACCGGAAGGTTTCACCCAGAAACCCCCCGTCGACTGACCATGAACCTGACCGGGATTCCGCCATTCTTCCCCCGCCAGACTTCGGCTAGCTGCAACCGGGTCTGCCCGATGAGACGGGCATCGGCGGCCAGGATCCCGGCGGACCAGCCGGGCATGCGACTCAGCACCTGACCCAGCCGGGCGTAAAGGTCCCGCAAACGATCGGCCTCTCCCACCCGCACTCCATAAGGCGGGTTGGTGATCAACCAGCCTCGCTCAGCCGGTGGCGTCACCTCCGACAAGGCGCGCCGCTCGAATTGGACGCTCCCCTGCACGTCGGCCCGGGCCGCGTTGGACTGAGCCGCCTCGATCGATCCGGCGTCGCGGTCCGAGCCGATGATGACGGCCGGGGCCGTGGGCAGGATCCGTTCCTCCGCGTCCGCCTTCACCCGGCGCCATCCATCGCCGTCGAAGCCGGGCCAGCGCTCAAAGGCGAATTCGCGCCGCCATCCCGGCGGGATCCGTCGCGCCAGCATTGCCGCTTCGATCGGAATGGTGCCCGAGCCCGAGAAGGGATCGAGCAACGGAGCGGTACCGTCCCAGCCGGCGCCCAGCAGCATCGCCGCCGCCAGGGTTTCGCGCAGCGGCGCCTTGCCCGAGTCCAGGCGGTACCCCCGCTGGTGCAGCAGGGCGCCGGAGCTGTCGGCGCTGATCCCGACCTGGTCATGATCGACCCGGACCAGGAAGAGCTGAGCGGCGTCGCTGTCGGAGCCGGAGGCGCCCGACACCTGCTGCCGCACCGCCTCGGTCAGCCGCTCCGCGATCCCGCGCTGATGATAGAGCTTCGACTTGCGCGAGGTCACGCTGAGGGTCACGCTCCCCCCGGGCGGGACGAAGGCGTCCCAGGGAACCAGCTTCGCCTGTTTCTCGAGCTCCCAGAATGCGGTCGCGCGAAACCGGGCCACCCGTACGATGACTCGCGATACGGTTCGCAGATGCAGGTTGGCCGCGTACAGCTGCGACGACGTGGCGCTGAAGCTCACGCCACCGGTTTCGCGGCCGACGACCCGAGCGCCGAGGTTTACGAGCTCGGAGACCGCCAGCGCTTCGAGTCCCGGCGCAACGATCGCGAAGCACTCGTGGGCGGCGGACATCTGGGTAATCTGCCTCTTCCGCGGATAACTTTCCCACTATGGCCTCAATAGCCCTGCTCGGCATTCCGTACGACGGCGACTCCTCGTATCGCAGGGGCGCGGCGGGAGGACCTGCGGCCATCCGGGCCGAGATCACCCGGGTTCGGCAGTATTCGTCCATGACGACCGAGGGGGGACTCGACCTCGACCGGCCGGGCCTCCTCATCGAGAGCGGCGACGTCCCGGTCACCGATCCGGAAGGAACCCGCCAGGCGATCGGAACCGCCATCGGCCGAGAACTGCACGCGGGACACCGGGTGGTGGCGCTCGGCGGCGATCATTCGATCACCTATCCTATCCTGCACGCCGTGCATCACACCCTGGGCCGGGTCGACGTTCTCCACTTTGACGCGCACCCCGATCTGTATCCGGTATTCGAGGGCAACCGCTATAGTCACGCCTGCCCCTTCGCCCGCTCCTTCGAGGATGGCCTGATCGGCAGGCTGGTGCAGGTCGGCATCCGGAGTCAGAATCCCACCCTGCGTGCGATGGCCGAGCGGTACAACGTGGAGCAGTTCACCATGCGGGAATGGGCGGGGCCGCCCCGGCTCTCGTTCGAGCGACCGGTGTACATCTCCCTCGACCTGGACGGGCTGGATCCTGCGTTTGCCCCGGGGGTCTCCCATCCGGAGCCGGGCGGCCTGAGCGTGCGTGACGTCATAGCCACCCTCCAGAAGATGGAAGGCCGGGTGGTGGCGGGAGACCTGGTCGAATACAATCCCGACGCCGATGCCACCGGCGGCACGGGGGTAGTGGCCGTCAAGCTGCTCAAGGAAATGCTGCACACCATGGCCTGAACCGGGTTCGACCCGGGAACCGGACGGAACCAGGCCACGTTGAACGAATGTCGGGGCGCTTTTGCCGGCGGCGCATTTACAAGTGGGGCCGTTGAGGGTCGGCCCCCCAGATCTGAACACCGGGGGCCAGCCACATGTTGCCGAGAACGGTCGAGATTGCCCTGCTTCTCCTGATGACCGGGGCGGCTCCGCTCCTGGGTCAGCGCCACTCCGCCTGGAGCCTGACGGTCGACAACGACCTTTTTGCCATCTGGCGTTCGACCAGCGCTCGAACCGATCGCGACTACTCCAGCGGGGTCGAGCTCAGCCTGGCCAGGCCGCTGTCGCCTGCCGTCCGCTGGACCCGTACCTTGGTTCTGACCCTCGACCATCAACTGTTTACGCCTGATATCCGGGAACCGCGCCCGGTTCCCGAGGATCGGCCTTTCGCCGCCGTACTATCCGCGGGGGCGACCCTGCAATTCGAGCAGCCGGACCGGCGCCACAGTTTCGGCGTGGGGCTGGCGGTCACCGGACCCCCCGCCTTGGGGGATGAGCTGCAAGAGCTGGTGCACGATCTCCTCAATTCGCCGGTAGCCCACGGATGGGAGCAGCAATTGCCGTTCGAGGTGGGCGTGAGCGTGGCCTACGCCGGCGATCGCCGACTGATCGAAGCCGGGTCGGAGGACGGTGTTGGGGTACGCACCGCAGCGCGTTGGGGCGGAGAGCTGGGAACCATTCGGTCCGCCGCGACGATTGGACTGGGGACCGTTGCAGGGTGGCGCCCTCCCCGAGCCTGGCGGCCGCCGGCTCCGGAGCCGTCGGAGCGAAGCGGGCTCAGGGTGTTCATTCCCCTGGGCGTGGGGCTCGACATCGTGGGCCAGTCCATCGTGCTGGACGGCGGCGTGATCGCCAAGTCCACCGGCCTGGACCGCGAAACCCTGGTCCCCTACGCCGAGTTCGGCCTGGGCGTGGAGATCGGCGCGGTGGCCGTATCATGGACCGGCCACGTGACCGGTCGCGAATTCGAAACCCAGCCCGGTGCCCACCGTTACGGGACCTTCAAACTCTCGATCCGATAGGCGTCCCGGGCGCGGAGTATACTTGTCAGGTGCGGTGGACGAGTCGATTCGGGGCGATGGCACGACTGGCGGCCGCGGCGCTCGCGGTAGCGGCGTGCGGTCGCACGCCCGCACCGCCGGCGGACGGGGCCCGCACCGGGTGGATTACCGTCCCCAACCGGCTCCGGATTTTCTACGAGATCCAGGGTCAGGGTGATACCCTCATCCTGATCCATGGCGGATTCGTCGACCGCCGGATGTGGGACGAACAGGCCGATGAGCTGGCGCGATCCTACACCGTCATCCGTTACGATCTGCGTGGATTCGGCCGGTCGGACCTGCCCACCAAACCCTACCACGCCGTCAATGACCTGCTCGCTCTCTACGATGCGCTCGGCATCGGCAGCGCCAGCCTGATCGGATTGTCGATGGGCGGTGGAGTTGCCCTGTCTTTCACGCTGGCGTATCCCGAGCGGGTCGATGCGCTGGTGCTGGCCGCGAGCCCGGCGAACGGCCTTCCGGTGCAACAGGAGGACATCGACCGGATCATGGCGCTATTCGAGGCGGGGAACACCGGCGGGGCGGACAGCGCCGTGGCGCTCTGGCTGCGCCATCCGATGCTGGCGGCGCTGATGGAGAAGCCCGAGCTAGCAAGCCGGATGGAGTTTCTGGCCCGGGAGAACGCCCGGTTTTTCACCCTGCCCTTCTGGCCTTTCGAGTCCGAGGAGCCGCCGGCCTCGGAACGGCTGGGCGAGATCCGGGTTCCCACCCTGGTGATCTGGGGCGACCGCGACACCGAGACGGTGCAGCAGAACTCGGCCGCCACGGCCGAACGGATCCCCGGGGCGCGCACCGGCGTGCTCCGGGGGGCGGGGCACATGGTGAATATGGAGCGGCCCCACGAGTTCCTGCGGGCGGTGCGGGCCCTGCTGGAGGAAGTACCGGACGCTTGACAGCCGTACTAGCTTATCAGGAGCAGGACGCTGGACTTCTGCCCAATGTTCAACCCCAGCCGAGGAGGTGATCCATTGTCTAGTGAGTGTTGCATATCGAGCTCAACCAGGGCAAGCGATCGCCTGGCTCGTTAACGAGCCTCGCAGTTCGTTCTGACACCGAGCGAGGCGCTCGCCTCGGGCTCGATGCCAACCACCCCGCCGCCATCCTCAGGGATCGCGGCGGGGTTTTGGTTTTCCGGGATCAGCAGGTCCAGCGCCAGATCCGAACGTGGGACGCGGCCGCCGGCGGCAGAGTCGTCACCGGGTGGATACACGCGTCGCCCACTCTGCCGTCGAACCAATCCTGCGCGAACGGAATCCGGGCCAGCTCCGAGTCGCGAATGGCGAGGTAGTCCGGGGCCGCGGCGTGAAGAAAGCGAAGCGCCCGTGGCTCGTCGGCAAAGGGCAGGTACACCACTTCGCCCCCGGCGTAGTAGGCCAGCGCGACACCCAGGCTGGCGATGAGCGGCGGGGAATCGCCCTCCCCGGCCGCGAGGTAGTCGCCCCGAATCCACTGCCCCGCCGCCCGCAGGTCCCCGTTCCGGGTTTGCGACAGATCGGCGACGCTGGTCGTATCCCGCGCGGCAAGTACCAGCACGCTCAGCGCCAGCACTACGGCCATCGACGCTCGCGCGGCTGGGTGAAGGCGGGCGGGGAGCCCGATGCGGGCGGATCCGGAGACCACCAGCTGGGCGATCCGATCAGCGCCGGCCGCCGCCCAGACCAGGCTGCCCGGAAGGAGCGGGAAAAAATAGCGGGGCCAGGTCCAGCGCACCGCCAGCAGCACCAGAAAGCCCAGCACCGGAAGCGCAAGGAGCGCCAGCGCTTCGAGCAACCGGTTGCGCCACCACTGAGTGAGGAGGATCCCGCTCAACCCGAGGAGCAGAAGCATCGGGGCACCGAGAAACCCTGCCCTCACGATGCCCAGTCCTATTTCCTCGAAGCGCTCAACCGGATCGCGCATGAGGAAGCGGAGTCCCCCATGCCGGCTGGCGGGAATCGAGAGCACGCTGTCCTGACTCGCAATCAGAGACGGGCCGGCCGCTGTGCCCTCGGGAGTCAGTCCGCGGGAAGCCTCGTTGAGCGTCATGCCCTCGGCCATGCGGCCGGCCTGGATGGCGTTGTGGGCCGACTTGCCTTCCCAACGGAATCCGCCGGCGAGACGCGAGAGATAGGCCACGTAGGGCGAAGCGATCAGCGCGGCGACCAAGGCTATCAGCGAGGCGTGCGCCAGTCCGGTGCGCCAGGCATGGTGCCGCAATCCGCCCGCAAGAACCAGGAGGCCGCCGAATGCAGCGGCCAGTGCGATGCCTTCAGGCCGGGTGAGGTACGAGAAACCCGCCAGCGCTCCCACCGCGATGGCTCGCCACGGCGATGGCGTCGCGATCCAGCTGACGGTCGCGAGGGCGCAGCCGGAGGAGAGGGCGAGAAACAACCCTTCCGTGTACGTGGTCACCGAGAGGGCCACCAGCAGCGGATGGCAGGCCACCAGGGCGCCTGCCAGCCACGCTACCCGATCATCGAAGATCCGTCGGGCCAGGTGGTAGATCGCGCCGACGGTCGCGACCCCGGCCAGGAGCGAAATCAGTCTCGCCGCGGCCTCTTCCGATCCCGCGACCGGCGCCACGAGCCCGATCAGGAGCGGGTAGAAGGGAGGGAAGTGGGTGTGGGTGCCGCCGAAGATGCCCACGTATCCGCGGCCGTGAAACAGGTTCCAGGCCAACCGGGCGTACTCCACGCCTTCGTTCTCGATGATGTCGACGTAGAACGTCCACCACGCCACTCGGAGAGCGAGCGCCAGGAGCAGGAGCAGAACGAGAGTGCGGTGCCGGTCCGGGATGCGGGGCAGGCGCATGGGCTCTCCTGGAAGGCGCGGCCGCTGGAAGGCGGATCAGCGAAACCTACCGCGGGCCGGTCCGGTCGCTACCCGCCGAACGAGACCTTCGACACTAAGGCCTCAGGACCTTCCCGTCGCCAATCGGCAAGCGGTCCTCGAACTCGTCCGACGGCCTCCACGCCCCCGCCAGCGTACATGGCCTCTAAGACCCGCGCCAGCAGGCCGCGAAGGCGAAAGCCCGGCCACAACCAGAACCGGGCCTACTGTCTTCTTCACTTGGCCAGTCCGGCTGGTTACCAGTGGTGCCTTTCCACTATTTCAGCAACTCGCTGGCGCTCCGATGGACTATCCTCATGCCGCGACAACCAGCTGTGGGCTTCCCTTGCTTGTCGCAAGAGGCCGGCTCTAAGTGTTTCCGTCGCACACTGACGCCAGAGTCTGAGGGACGATGGTGATTGTCTTAGGCCCTGTTCAAGTCGACTAATGACTTCAGCGGAAGTCTCCCCCAGAGCGGCCCACACACTGAGCAGTGCCGGGTCTCGACTCCGACCCGGCTCAGGGTGCACCAGCGACGAAGTCTTCTCGCCATCCCCGCTGAGAAAGTACGAGAGCGCGACGTATCCACGGGCTGTCTCTTCACTAGCATCAATTTCCAACGCGCGCCGATATGCTGCCTGCATGATCGAAGCAGAACCCAAGAAACAACTCTGCAGCATCCATGCCTTACTGACCCAACCAGAAATTGACGACTGTCTCTCCACTCTCAAGGGTTCGGCGTCTGTAGCGGAACAGCCGATCCCCCAGCCGAACCGCACCGCGGCCGACGGTCCGGATGCCGGGAAGGCGCATGGGCTCTCCTGAAACCGCGCCTACCGGCAAGGGGTCAGCGACTGAACGACGTAACATACCGCGGGCAAAGATTGGTCGTAACTCATGCCTCGGCGACCCGACGCGAGTTTTCAATGGACATCACGGCGGAGGATACCCCACGCGCGTTAGGCGGCGACCACGCGCATGCGGCCACGCCGCCGGGAGCGGGGCGCCGCCTTCACGATGATTTCCACGTCGCGCCCGAGCGCGGTCAAGAAGCCCATCAGGCGTTCGGTGGAGAAGCCGGCGAGACGGCCGTGCAGCAGGTGCGAGACTTTAGGCTGATCGATCTCCAGCCGCTCGGCCGCCGCCTTCTGGGTGAGGCCCCGGGCCCGGATCAGCCGGGCGAGTTCGCGGGCCAAAGCCGCCTTGGCGAGCCGCTCCTCGGGCTGGGGAAGCCCCAGATCGGCGAACACGTTGCCGCTGCTGCGGGTCACTTTGCTCTTGGCCATGCGCTACTCCTTCTTCCCATGGTGCCGGGCGTGGTGATCCTGGGCCCGCGCCCTTGAGCGCCTTCGCTGCCGGGTGGCGCTCACTGCCTTGGGCGAGGAACAGCGCGTAGCCGACCACGTCCTGGACCGCCTCGGGACAGCTCCGGAGATCGTCCAGACTGGCGCCGACCCATTCGACCGGCTTCAGCGGCGGCGCGAGCATACGGAAATATGCTTATTCTGGCATACCGCGTCAAGCGGGCGGGCCCTGGCTCCCGCTGCGCACACCTAACTACCCCGCAGCGGCTGTCAGCTGCTCCCATCTAAGCACGAAATGGTTGCAATTCCACCCCGTCATCGTGGAACGTCAGGGATTAGGTTGAACGCTGGGCCTGGCCGGAGAGAATCGATGCAGTTTGATCTCGAGTTGTCGATCGACGTACTTCGGCGGTCACCCGGAGCCTTGCGGGTCCTGCTGGACGGAATAGGCCGACCCTGGGCCCGGGGCACCGAGGGCCCCGACACCTTCAGTCCCTTCGATGTGGTCGGCCATCTGATTGACGGGGAGGAGACCGACTGGATCCCGCGGGCCCGGATCATCCTGGCCCAGGGCCCCGAGCGCCGGTTCGAGCCTTACGACCGCTTCCGCCACTACACCCGCAACGCCGACCGGTCGCTGGAATCACTGCTGGACGAATTCGATCGGCTCCGCGCCGCCAACCTGAGCCTGCTCCAATCCTGGCGACTCACCCCGGCCCAGCTCGACCTGCTGGGCGAGCATCCCAGCCTGGGGCCGGTGACCCTGAGGCAGTTGCTCGCGGCCTGGGTAGTGCACGACCTGGGTCACCTGGCCCAGGTAGCGCGGGTCATGGCCAAGCAGTATCGCGACGCGGTCGGTCCCTGGGTGCAATACCAGCCCGTGCTCACCGACCACGAGGTGCCTCGTTCTTAGCTGGCGTGACGTGCTGGGAAGGACTGAACGTGTGGTGTAATGAATCGGGCGAGGGTCCGCGACTGCTGCAATGGCCAGGGGCAGAATCGAACTGCCGACACCGTGATTTTCAGTCACGTGCTCTACCAACTGAGCTACCTGGCCGGGCGGACAAATATAGGCATCCCTCGACCCCCCGTGAAGCATGAGACGGATGTGGCTGAGTAAGCGGGAGTGGTGGCGGCGGACTCAGTACTCAGTACTCAATACTTGCTTTACAGCCCCCACTTGATCGACAAGCTCATCGATCCATGACGCCAGGCCGGGCTGGTCGCGACCGCCGCGGCCGCGCCTGGGGCGTTGTAGCCCTCGATTTCCAGCTGCAGGGCCCGGCCGGCGCCTAACGAATAGGTGATCCAGCCCCAGGCTCTCGCCGCGAGCTTCCAATCACCGGGCGCCTCCCCGAACCGCTGGATCCGTTGCCCGCCTGCCCCCAGGTCCAGGGCCGCCAGCCAGGGAGCTCCATCGCCCAGCTCGAGGTAGCTTCCCGCTTCCACGGTCTCGACCTTGTCGGCCGCGAAATAGCCCGCGGTGCTGGAATCGTCGTAGCGCAGGCGATGGCCTTGCAGCGATAGCTCGCCCCACCATCCCAGCGGGAATACCAGCGCACCATCGAGACTCCAGCGCTGGTTGGTCTCGCCCAACGCTGCGATGGTCCCGCGCCGGCCTTCCCCCCTGAGCCGGATCGGTCCCAGGGGGACTTCCGCCAAGAGCCTGCCCTCGGTGCGAACCGCCCGACTCAGCACCAGCGCCGGCGTGGTGCCGAGCGGGACTCGCTGGCCATTGAGCTCGATGGACGGGCCTCGGTCGCGCGCGGCCCAACGGAAGCGGGCGAAACCGGTCGCGGAGGTCCAGGTCTCACCCAGCGGTCCGGGGTCGAATCGAGTGGCACCGGCCCGGAGATCGAATCGGGTGGTGAAACCGGGCCGGGTCGACAGAGCCACCAGTCCCTCCTGGGCGGAGGAGTTCTCCAGTCCGTCGCCGATGGTGTTCTG
>DASWKS010000060.1:0-5908 GCA_036396495.1 Gemmatimonadales bacterium | reverse complement strand
CCAAACCGTCGATCTGGGACCGCCTGGAGCTCTGGTTCGTGGTCGCCGTAATCCTGGTGGTGATCGCGTACGCGATCCCGCTCTGGGATATCTTCCACATGACGAGGTACGGTAGTCCTGGGTTCAAGCCCTTCTAGTGATGTGGGAGGGGGGAGGGAGAAGGGTTGAATGAATAGAGAATGCCGAATGCCCAGTGCCCAGGGCACAGGTCTTCCTTCGTGAAGATCACCTCTGCAATGGGCACTCGGCATTCGGCATTCTCTGATTATTCCCCCCTCCCTTAGACTCCACCCTTCGCCATCCGTTGGGCGCAATGTCCAAGACCGGTAGTGGCCTCTCCAGCGCCCAGGCGGCGGAACGGCTCCGCCAGGCCGGCCCCAACGCCTTGCCGGAGGAGCCGGCGGAGCCGGCGTGGCGCCGATTCGCACGGCAGTTTCGCAGTCCCCTCATCTACATCCTGCTGTTCGCTCTGCTGCTCGAGCTTGGCATCTGGCTGGTGCAGCGGGGCGGCTTCCCGTTCGAAGCGATCGCCATTGCGGCCATCCTGCTGCTCAACGCCGGACTGGGCATGTGGCAGGAATGGAAAGCCGAGAACGCGCTGGAGCGGCTCAAGGAGCTGGGCACGCCCCAGATCTGGACCATGCGCGACGGGTCCATCACCCGGATACCCAGCCCCGAGCTGGTACCGGGCGACCTCATCCGGCTGGAAAGCGGTGATCGGGTACCGGCCGACGGCATGGTGCAGGACGGGGAAAACCTGCTGCTGGACGAATCGGTCCTCACCGGGGAATCGTTTCCGGTCGAGAAGGAGAACGGGGCCGAGCTCTTCTCCGGTACCCTGGCGGTCAGAGGACACACGTACGTGGAGGTGACCCGCACCGGCCCGCAAAGCGCGATGGGCCGACTGGCGGGCATGCTGGGCGAGGTCGAATCCCAGGCGACACCGCTGGAGCGCCGTCTGGAGGAGTTCGGGCGGCGCATCGCCCGCTGGGTGCTGGCCCTGGCGGCGCTGTTGGCCGCGGCCGGTCTTCTGATCGAGGGCATCGGACGGATGGGCCAGGTTCTCCTGTTCGCGGTCGCCCTGGCGGTGGCGGCAGTGCCGGAGGGGCTTCCGGCGGTGCTCACCTTCACCCTCGCGTTAGGCGTCGAACGGATGGCCCGCCGGAAAGCCGTGGTCCGGCGCCTGGCCGCGGTGGAGGCGCTCGGCTCGGTCACCGTCATCGCCACCGACAAGACCGGGACGCTCACGGAAAACCGGATGGTGGTCCGGGGCGTGGAATCGCCCGATCCACCCCGGGCGCTCCGGGCGCTGGCGCTGGCCAACGATGCCGAGCCCGGCAGCGCGGCCGGCGATCCGCTGGAACTGGCCCTCTACGCCTGGGCTCGCGGGCAGGGCGTGGAGCCGGAGCGGCTGCAGGCTGACCAGCCGAGGCTCTCCAGCCGGTCGTTTGATGCGGCCTGGAAGTACATGCGAGTTACGGTCAGCGAGCACGACAGCGAGGTGAGCTACCTCAAGGGCGCGCCCGAAGTCCTGCTCCAGCACTGCCGGATGGTCGACGCCGACCGGGAAGCATGGAACCGGAAGCTGGAGGAGTATGCGGCCGAAGGACTCCGAACTCTGGCGCTGGCGTGGGGCCCCGGCGAGTCCGAAACGGAACTGACCTGGCTCGGCCTGGTGCTGCTATGGGATCCGCCCCGAGCGGAGGTTCCCGACGCGATCGCGCAGGCCAGAGCGGCCGGCATCCGGGTCCTCATGATCACGGGCGATCACCCCGCCACGGCACAGACTGTGGCCCGGGTCATCGGCCTCGAGGCCGGCCAGGTCCTCACCGGCCCCGACCTGGAGGCGATGTCCCCCGATCGGTTACGGACAGCGGTGCGTGAGGTCTCGGTCTTCGCCCGCATGAAACCGGAACACAAGCTGCGATTGGTGGAAGCGCTGCGGGAGAGCGGTGACGTGGTGGCCATGACCGGCGACGGGGTGAACGACGCACCAGCTCTCAAGCGGGCGGACGTGGGTGTGGCCATGGGGCGGCGGGGCAGCGCGGTGAGCCGCGAAGTCGCCGACCTGGTACTGCTGGACGACAACTTCGCCACCATCGTCGCGGCGGTGGAGGAGGGCCGCAGCATCTATTACAACGTGCAGGCCTTCATTCGCTTCCTGTTCTCCACCAATCTGTCCGAAGTCCTGGTGGTGGCCCTGGGCCTGGTCGCCGCCGCCGCGCTGGGGCTCCGGGAGAGCGACGGCGGCTGGCTGCTGCCGCTGACCGCGGCTCAGCTGCTCTGGATCAACCTGGTGACCGACGGCGCGCCGGCGCTGGCGCTGGCGCTGGATCGCACACCGGGTGTGATGCAACGCCCGCCCCGCGCCGTGGACGCCCCATTGCTCGACCCGAGCTCGCTCCGGTTCATCGTCACCACCGGCAGCTTGAAGGCCCTGGTCGCGCTCGCGCTGCTGGGTCTGCTTCCATTGGCCGGGACGTCGCTGGACGTGACGCGGACCACCGTCTTCCTTTTCCTCGCTGTGGGGCAACTCCTGTTTGCCTACCCGGCCAGGCGAACCGACGTGACCCCGGGGCCGAACCGATTGCTGCATTTCGCGGTGCTGGCCGGCGTGGCCGCCCAGCTCCCGATCCTGCTGGTACCCGCCTTGCGAGCGGCGTTCGATGTCGCGCTGGGGCCGCTTCCGCTGTTGCCGCTGGTCGCTCTAGCGGCCGTGGCCTCCTGGCTGGCGGCCGAGGGGGCTGGGCGGATCGTGTGGCGACGGACGAAGGCGGCCCCGGGGCTCGAGAAGCCGGGCAGCCGTGTATGAGCCCTTCTTCATGCGAAACCACCAGATAATTCCCGGGCTTCGACATATGGTTATCCGGGTGGTGCCTCGGGGAGGGACCACGGTGCGCCTGGAGGGCCCATGAAAGTCCGGTACGTGATCATCTTCGTGAGTGATATCCGCCGCTCGGTGGCCTTTTACCGCGACCTGCTGGGCATGACGGTTCGAGGAGAAGCCCGCAACTCGGCGGAGCTCGACGGCGGAGGGGTCACTC
This sequence comes from Gemmatimonadales bacterium, assembly GCA_036396495.1. GTDB lineage: Bacteria > Gemmatimonadota > Gemmatimonadetes > Gemmatimonadales > GWC2-71-9 > SZUA-320. The sequence goes on along the minus strand of DASWKS010000060.1, from coordinate 2,864 downwards.
TGGCGCTGCACGCGGCCCATGTGGACCCGGACATCCACCACCATCCCCCGATGCTGGCTGGCTCCTGCCGCCTGGGGTTCTACGTGGACGATCTGACGGCGGTGCACCAGCGCCTCGCGGATGCGGGCGTTCGTTGTCTCTCTCCGCCGGAGGCTCAGTACGACCTGCGGGTGGCGCTGTACGAAGACCCGGACGGGATCAACTTCACACTGGCCGAGCCGCTCCCCGCCGAAGAGGCAGCGGAGCAGGGCGGCGCGCATCGGCTGAGATGAGGGAGGACGCGAAGGTCAGCAGGCTCCGGTCTTGAGATACCGCGCCCGCGCCTCCAAGGTGGCGTTCAGGAGCGCGGGATCATCGGGGAAACGAACCGGGTCAGTGGCCGGAAGTCCGGTCTCCCGAGTGGCCGCTTCGCACGCCGCTCGCGCGGCGCTGTCGCTCAGGTCATAGGTGTTGAGACTGATCCCGATCACCTTGGTCGGCCAGACCGCCCCGGCGAGACTCTGGTACAGCTTCACGTATTCACTGAGGGGCGGGATCGGCAGCCAGGCCTTGGAGCGATACTCGCTCAGGTGGGTGCGGGAAGCCTGGTGGCACAGGATGATGGCGTTGGGACACGCCCCGTGCAGTAGACCCAGCGTCACCCCGGAATACCCCGGGTGGTTGATGCTGCCTTGCCCCTCCACCATCACGATGTCGGCGTTCTTGGCGCCTTCCAGCACCAGCCACTCGGCCGCGCCGGCGATGAAATCTGCCACCACCGCGTCGACCGCGATCCCCCAGCCTTCGATGAAGATGCCGGTCTGGCCGGTCGCCACGAAACGGGTCCGGACGTTCCGGGCATTGAGTTGCCGGGTGAGCTGCAACTGACAGGTCATCTTGCCGACGTTGCAGTCGGTGCCCACGGTCAGCAGGACCATCGGCTCCACCAGCCGGGCAAACCCTTCGGCCACCGGCAAGTCTTTGGGCGGTCGCCGCACATCGCGGATCTCCCGCCCGCGGGCCCGAGCCGCATCGGCCAGCATGGGGTCGTCGCCGAGGAAGGTGTGCAGTCCGCTCCAGACGTCGCACCCCGCCTCGAGGGCCGACTTGAGCCAGAGGCGCCACTGCTCCGGCAGGCGGCCGCCCATCGGGGCGATGCCGATCATGATGCCGTCGGGCGCGAGGCCCAGACCGGCGTTCATGTCAGGCACCACCGGGATACCGTTGCCGAAGCCGAGCACATCGTTCGCGGTCCGGCCGGCGGTCACGTGGTCCACCACGCCCACGACCCGCTCCGGCATGTAGCGGATGACCGAATTCGCGGTCTTCGAGGTCATCGGCGAGAAATCGCCGTCGGCGAGGATCAGGAAGCGCTTGGGGGCCATTAGCCGGGGATCGCAGGTATAGTATACAGAATTGTATTCCGAGTCGGGACCAAAGCAAGACCGGTCAGCCCCTGGGGCCGACCGGTCCCGCCGGATTCAGCGCTGCTGCTCGCCTTCGGGCTCCGGCACCACCTCGGCGTCGTGCACGTGCTCGCCCTTCCCCAGCTGGCGGGCCGGCTCGTCGGCGCCTTTGCCCAACAATCCCATCTTGGCCTTGAGCTCCAGCAACTGCTGATCGGCGCTGCCCTTGTACTCCAGCGCCTTGAACTGCTGCATCAGGTCGTCGCCCGAGAACTCCTGCTGCAGCTCGGCGGCCGCGAGCGCCTTCCGCTCGATATCCTCGATCTTCTCGGCCATCCGGTCGAAGGATTCGAAGGCGCTCTTGTCGCTCATCCCGGCCATGGTCTGCTGAATCCGCTGCTGGGCTTCGGCCCGCTTGGCCCGCGCGACCAGGATGTTCTTCTTGCGCTTGGCTTCCTCGATTTTGTCGTGGAGCTGCCGCAGCGACACCTTGAGGTTGTCGGTTTCGGCCTTGTGGCGGACCCAGGTTTCATGCAGCTGCTGGGCTCCCTGGAGCGCCTCGTTGTAGCGCAACAGCGCCTGGGTGGCCAGGTCGTCGCGGCCTTCCTGCACCGCCAACATGGCGCGTCGCTCCCAGTCTTCGGCCTGTTTCTTCAGCTGCTCCGCGTCGGCCTGCAGCCGCTTCTCGTCGGCGATCGCGGAGGCGGCTTCCTGTTTGGCCTTGGCCAGCTGGGTCTTCATGTCGAGGATCAGCTGGTTCAGCATCTTCTCCGGGTTCTCGGCCCGGGAGATGAGGTCGTTCAGGTTGGATCGAAACAGCGTCGCGATACGGTCAAAGATGCCCATCGGATCACCTTTCGCGGTATTGCGCCAGCGACCCCATGTGGGTGGCGAGCGCGAGCATGATCGAGTCGTAACTGGCCTGGAACTCGTTGAAGTCGAGGTTCTCCAGCTCGAGGGTGTCGGTCAGGACGACATGATCTCCTTCGAGCCCGTACGACCCGTGGACCAGCTCGCGCGCGTTCAGCTCGAGCAGCCGGCGATAGAGATCGGCGCGGCGATTATCGCCCGTGGGCGGCTCCATTACCCGCACCCGCAGCACCACCACCGGCGGACTGTAATGCACTACACATTCCGCCCCGTCGGTGGTCTGGAGCACCCACAGACCCGGTGCCACTTCATCGGCGGGTGGCCCGCCGCTCTCTAATCGGTCGATGAACGACTGGATGTCTTCCCGGCTTACCATCGTGATAGTCTCCCGTCGGGCTGCAATTTAGTCGCGAGTCGTGAGTCACGAGTCACGAGACTGCCGCTCTTCCAGCGCGGCCGCGCCGCGTCCCTGCACCAGCAGACGCTCTGAAAAGTCCATCCGCTCTTCCAGCTGCGCCACCCGGTCCTGGGCCAGCTCCAGGTCCGCCACCCGGGCTTCCAGCTCGGCCATCCGTTCGGCGGCCATCTCCTCGGCCGTCATCCCCGGGT
>DASWKS010000059.1:0-6068 GCA_036396495.1 Gemmatimonadales bacterium | reverse complement strand
CTCCTGCAGCGCGCCGTCGATCCGGTAACGCACCCGCATTTCGTGTTCGAAGGGCTCGATGTGGATGTCGCTGGCCCCCCGCCGCACCGCCTCGCCCAGAATGCCGTTGATCAGCTTGACCACCGGCGCGTCGTTGATCTGGGCCTGGGTGGCGGTCTCCTCTTCCTGGTCCTGCAGCACCTCGAGCCCATCGCCCGATTCCTCGACGTCGCGCAGCAGGTCGGTCAGTTGCTGCTGGTCGCCGTTCTCGACGTACTTGTCGATCAGGGTGCGGAGGGTGTACTCGCCGGCGATCACCGGGAACACATCGAACCGGGTGATGAACTTGAGGTCCTGCAGCAGGCTCAGGTCCGACGGATCGGCCATGGCCACGGTGAGGTTCCGCCCGTCCCGCCGGAGCGGCATCACCAGGTGCTTCCGGGCCATATCGGCCGGAATCAGCCGAAGCAGCTTGGGATCGGGCTCGAAGCGGGAGAGATCCACCGCCGGCATCCGGAGCTGCCGGGCCAGCGCCTTGGTGATCTCGACCTCTTCCAGGATGTTCTGCTTGACCAGCACGTATCCCAGCCGGTGACCGGACTGGCGCTGTTCGGCCAGCGCCTGCCTGAGCTGATCGGATGAGATCAGCCCCTCCTGAAGCAGGAGATCGCCGAGTCGGTCGGTTGAGTGCAGCGTTACAGTCATGCCAGCCGTGAGTCGTGGGTCATCAGTGGGTAGCGGCGGTCGATCCGCCGGGCTTCTCCATCGTCGTTTGTCCAGGTCATCGGCCAAGGTGCCTCCTACCCGACCACTACCAACCGGGTCAACCGCTCGGCCAATCTTTGACCAACTCCAGGCACCCGCTCCAGGTCGCGCGGATCCGCGAACGGCCCGTTCTTGTCGCGATATGCGAGGATCGCCCGGGCACGGGAAGGACCCACGCCGGGAAGCCGATCCAAGTCGGCCGCCGTCATCGTGTTGAGGTTCGGCAGGGAGGACGGCGCGGTCCCCCCGGACTGGGGCGTCTGGAATCGCAAGAACGGCTCCAACCTGCCAACGGTAGCCGGCCCGATACCGTCCACGCGTAACAACCCCTGGGGCGACCCGAAAAAACCCCGAAGTTCGCGGTCCGACACGATTTCCTTGGCCATCCGCATGCCAATTCCGGGCAATCGGGCCAGCTCCTGGGCGGAGGCGCGGTCCGGATCGAGCCGCTCGCCCGGTTGGAGAGGAATTCCGACTGCGCGGCTCGCCTCGCGTTGTGCCGCGACATTCGCACGCTGCCGAGGAGGTAGCAGGGCCTCGCCGGGCGGAGCGGTTCGGTCGAAGACCAGGCGAACGCCCTGACCGGCAACGGCCAAAGCCAGCAGCGCGATGATGACGCGGCGCTCACTTTTCGTCATTCCCCGAGATTAGCGGGGACAGTCTTCCGAGCTGCCATCATCTAAACGCGGAGCCCACCAATTTCGTCGAAGTGGTCGAAGACGGTCGAAGACGGTCGAAGACGGTGACTGAACAACTACCGCCTTCGACTGTCTTCGACCGCTTCGACCGCCTTCGACCGGCAGTTCACGGCCGCGCCTCCCGTATCACCGCCATGGCCACATCGCCCACGATCTTGAGGGACCGGGCGCTCAGCTTGTCGAAGGTGTCCTGAGGAGTGTGCCAGTAACTGTTGTTGGGACCGTAGTCGAAGTCGATAAGGTCGATGGCCTTGATGCCCGCTTCCTGCAGCGGAATGTGGTCGTCGGTGGTCGCAATGCCTTGCTGGTCAATGAACGTGGTCTGGTATCCCAACCGGGCGGCCGTGCTCCACACCAGGTCCACCACATCGGGCGCCCCGGTCACGGAGTAGCTCTCCTTGGGGATCTGCAGCATGGCGTCGCCGACCATGTCGAACAGGACGGCAAAGCGGGGCTGGGGTCCCGGTACCGGATTCTTGGCGTAGTAGCGCGAACCGATCAGCACATCCGGACGCCCGCTGGCGTCCCAATCGCCGTAGTCCTCACCGTCCACGAACAGCAGATCCACCCCGACCCCTGGGGGGGACCTCTTGAGCGCGTCCGCCATGCCGAGCAGCACCGCGACCCCCGAGGCGCCATCGTTGGCGCCGGGGACCGGCGCGGTCGAGTCGCTGGCGCCGGCCGCATCCGAAATGGGGCGGGTGTCCCAATGTGCCAGGAAGAGCAGCCGAGTCGTCGCCTGGGGATTGAAACGGGCGATGTAGTTCCGCATCGGCAAGGTCTTCGCGTCGGCCGTGACGTGGTCCCAGGCCTGGACCACGACCGTGTCGGCCCGGGTCCGGAGCAGCGAGTCGAGCCAGCCGGCCATCCGCAGGTGGCCTTCGGTGCCCGGGATGCGGGGTCCGAAGTCGACCTGGGTCCGGGCGTAGGCGAGAGCCTGGTCGCCGTCGAATTCCGGCGCTGGCGGGGCCTTTTCCTGGCAGCCCGCGAGGAAGAAGGCCAATAGAATGGGGCGAATGAGCATGGCAAACAAGCTAGTCGGTCGGTCGGGCTGTTGGTCAGTCGGGCCGCGACCTGACCGACTGACCGACTGACCGACTGCCCGACTAGGTTTGAGCCGTGCGCCTGCTCTCCCGCTACCTGCTGGGCCAGCTGCTGGCCCCGTTTCTCTTTTCGCTCGGGGCGCTCACCGGCATGTTGATGCTCAACCAGATCGCCAAACGGTTCGGGGATCTGGTCGGGAAGGGCCTGCCGGCGGACGTGATCACCGAAGTGCTGCTGTTGTTCCTGCCCTTCATCGTGGCGCTGACCCTGCCCATGGCGGTGCTGGTGTCGGTGCTGTACGGCTTCAGCCATCTGGCCGCCGACAACGAGATCACCGCCATGCGGGCGACCGGGGTGAGCGTGGCCCAGATGCTCCGGCCGGTGTTCGCGGCCGGCGTGCTGGTGGCGGCGCTCAACTTTCTGTTCATCGACCAGGTGCTGCCGCGCAGCAACGCCCGGCTCCGGACCCTGCAGATGGACATCGGGCGCAAACGGCCCACGCTCACTATGCGGGAGCAGGCCGTCAATCAACTGCCACCCACCGAGTACTTCATCCGGGCCGGCACCATCGAACCGGGAACCGGGCGGATGCGGGACGTAACGATCTATGATCTCACCCTGCCCAATGCGCGCCGCATCATCTACGCCGACAGCGGCGCCATGATGTTCGAGGAGAACGCCCGCAATCTCCGGTTGCGGCTGTTTCGGGGAGAGGTGCACGAGTACCGCCCCGAGGAGGAGGGCACGGTCCGCGTCACCCAGTTCGACGTCAACACGATCCGAGCCCGCGACGTGGCCAACGTCCTGGAGCGAAGCACCGAGATGGCGGAGCGGGGCGATCGCGAGCTCAGCGTCTGCCAGATGATCGACCGCCGGGAGCTGTCGCAGGAACAGGCCGCCCGGGCCCGGGACCAGCGGGAAGATCTGACCCGGCGGGATCTGCGTTCGATCCTGCGGCAGCGCCCGGCGGAACCGCGGGTCTTCCCGGAACCGGGGCGGCGGAAGCACTGCGGCGCCTGGCGCCGGTTCGAGGATGCGCTGGGCCGGGTGATCTTCCCCGCCGCGGCCGAAGCCCAGGCGCAGGCCCCGGCCTCACCGCCTCAACCGCTTCCCCCGGCGACCCCACCCGACACAGCGACCGGCGCCCGGCCATACCTGGCCCCGGTCATGCTGAGCAGCCCCAGCGACGTCGCCGAGGCGAGAGGCAACCAGCGGTCGGAAGTGCGCAGCGCCAACAGCCTGGGCGTCGAGATCCACAAGAAGTTCACGATCAGCGTTTCCTGCTTCAACTTCGTGGTCATCGGCATCGCGCTGGCGCTGCGATTCCCCCGGGGCGGCATGGGGCTGGTGCTGGGCGGCAGCATGTTGATCTTCACCCTGTTCTACGTGGGAATGACCGCGGGTGAGCAGCTGGCCGACCGGGGGTTTCTCACGCCCGCCGCCGCCATGTGGGCTCCGAACGTGCTGATCGGCGCGCTGGGGCTGCTGGGCTTGCGGGCGGCCAGCCGGACCACCGGCACTACCCGGGGCGGCGACCTGGCCGATCTCATCGATCTGATGTTCGGCTGGCTCCGGCGGCGGCGGCGGGCCTGACCGGTGCGGCTGCTCGATCGCTACGTCCTGTCCTCCTGGATCAAGATCTTTGTGCTGACCGCGGTCGGATTCCCGCTGGTCCAGGTGCTCCTCAACGCCACCGATCGGGTGGCTCGGCTGCTGGACCGAAACCTCTCGGCCGGCACCATTGCGCTGTCGTATCTGTACCAGCTGCCCGAGAGCATGTCCCAGATGATCCCCGCCGCGACGTTGTTCGCGACGGTGTTCACGCTGGGTCCGCTGTCCCGCAACTCGGAGCTCACCGCCGTCAAGGCCGGCGGCGTCAGCTTCCACCGGATCCTGCTGCCGCTGATCTTCGCGGCGGTGTTCGCCTCGGGCTCGAGCTTCCTGATCGGGGAGTTCTCCACCCGCGCCTCGGCCCGGGCGCTGGAGCTGCAGAAGGAGCGGCGGGCCAGCAGCATCTCGGTGCGGTACAACTTCGTCTATCGGGGCGATCAAGGCTGGATCTACGCCGTCCGGCTGCTCGATACTCAAACCCAGCGAATGGAAAACGTGGTATTCGAGCGGGCCGGCACCGGTGACACCAACCCCACCGTTTCCGTCGTGGCCGACAGCGTGGTCTACGTCGATACCCTGCCGGGACGGTGGCGCTTCCTGCGCGGATCGACCCACTACATGGGCGATTCGTCCCAGGTGCTGGCCACGTTCCAGTTTCGCAAGGCGAGGCTGAAGGCCCTGACTCAGCAGCCGCGCGAACTGCTGGTGGAGGCGAAGGACCCGTCGGAGATGGACTACCAGGAGCTGGGGGACTACATCGAAACGCTGCGGCGGTCCGGCAACGACGTCCGCAAGCTCAAGGTAGAGCAGGCCATCAAGGTCGCGGTGCCGGTGGCGTGCTTCATCATCGCCCTCTTCGGCGGACCCCTGGCCATGACCGCGCCCCGGGCCGGGGCCGCGGTCGGCGTCGCCATCAGCCTCGGGACCACGGTGAGCTACCTGATGCTGATCAACCTGACTCGGGCGGTCGGTGCCAGCGGGCTGATGAACCCGACCCTGGCGGCGTGGACGCCCAACATCCTCTTCTTCGTGGTCGCCATCATCTTGCTCATCAAAGTCCGTACCTAAAACAACAGTCGAAGGGGTCGAAGGAGTCGAAGGAGTCGAAGGAGTTGAAGGCGGTTGAGTAACGAAAGGCCCCCGGTTCCGGAGGCCTTTCGACCATCTTCGACTCCTTCGACTGCTTCGACCGCTTCGACGGCTTCGACGGCTTCGACCGCCGTTCAGAAGACGTACTTCAATCCCAGCTGCATCCGCCAGCGCGAGCTGTTCAGCACCGCCTGGTCCCGCACCGGGAATTGGGCCAGGGCGTCCACCGAGTAGCGGGGCCGGTCGTCGGAGGTCTCGGGGGTGCCGCGGTTGTCGAAGCCCGCCACGCGAATGGGAGCCACCCGCTGCTCGAACTCGGAGGCCTGGCCGAAGTTGGAGCGGATCACACCCCAGTCATCGTTGATCAGATTGAGCAGGTTGAACACGTCGGCGGTGATCTCCATCGACTGGCCGCGGAAGGTGTTGATCCGCTTGCCGAACCGCATGTTGATGCCGTGGACGAAGGGGTTGCGGCAGCTGTTCCGCTTCATCACCTGGCCCCGCTGCTCCAGGATGCAATCCTCGGCTACCAGCCAGGTGTTGAGCCGGTCGAAATCGGCCGGGTTGGTCAGCAGGATGTCGCCCGCATCGCGAGGGACATAGAGGGCGTCGTTGGAGGTAATCCCGTCGGCGTTGCCGTCGCCGTTCACCACGTAAGTGTAGGGCCGCCCCGACCGCCCGTTGTAGCTCACCGAGGCATAGAACGCGAGCGGCAGATCCGCCGTGGCGCTCAGGAAGATGTTGTGGGGTACTTCGAAGGCGGAGCTCGAGAGGCTCCGGTTCTCGATCGAGCCTTCCACTACCGTGAACTGGTAGTTGGAGAAGGCGATGGACGACCCCAGGGTGATCAAGTCCTTGACCCGGCTGTAGGTATAGCCGGCC
>DASWKS010000058.1:0-6842 GCA_036396495.1 Gemmatimonadales bacterium | reverse complement strand
AGCAGGGAGCAGGGAGCAGGGAGCAGGGAGCAGGAGCGGGGAAGCTGGATCCTGCTTCCTGCTCCCTGCTTCCTGCTTCCTTTTAGAGTTAGTTACGGTAGGAACTTGGGAGGCCGGCCCGGCCCACCGACAACGGGATGTTCCATCAGCAGAAACCCGTGCCGCCCGAGCACCGCCTGCCCCTCGGGCGAGAAGACGAACCGCGCAAACGCTTCGGCCGCCGGCCGGTTGGCGGCACGGGTGGGGATGGTCAGGGCGTAGACGATCGGTGCGCCCAGAACCGTCACCGAATCGCCCGCAGCTCGAGTGGAACCCGGGAGCCGCACCGAAGCCTGGGCGTACCAGTTTCCCAGTGCCGGATCGCTCAGGTCGACCTGAGGCGGCAGCGTCAGACTCCTGAGACCCACGGTGGCCGCGATGGACCGGTAGGACCAGGCGTAGTCGAGCTCGCCGGCCTGCACCAGTGCAACCAGATCAGCTTCTTTGGGTCGCATGTAACGCGGCGGCATTGCCGCGAGCAGCCGCCCGGCCAGGCCAGGCTGCTGATAGTGGCGTTCCGCCAACTGGGTTACCAGCAGAGTCCGGTAGCCATTGGGGTCGAGGGCCGGATCCGACCGTCCGGTCCGTATCCCGGGCCGAAGCAGGATCCGCCACCAGTTAACGCCGGTGATCTCACCCGCCCCGTCCGAGCGAGCCGAATACACCAGGGTCATCGCGTTGCGGGCGAAGGTGGCGTACCAGGTCGCGTGGGACGGAAACAGCATCGAGGGAATGACCACCGAGTCGGCGACACCGATCACGTCGGGAATCCGGCCCAGCTCGGTGAGTTTGCGGGCCGCCTCCAGGCTGCCAGAGCTCTCCTGCCTCGGCTGCACCGCGGGATTCCGGCGGCGAAACTCCTGCAGCAGATCCCGAAACGGCGCCGCCAGACTCCCCGCATTGAATACGACAAGGGGCCCCGATGGCGCCTGGCCGGAGGTGCCCGAAGCGAGCAACGAAAAGGTGAGGCAGCAGCCCACCGACCGTCCGACCGTCCGCCTGCCCGTCCGTCCCGTCATGCAAATAACCTAACTCGACTGGTATATTCTGACGCGAGAACCGAACTCTCCAAGGACAGAGCGATGATGCGAGTACTGGGCCCGCTCGGCCTGGCGATGTTGCTTTGGGGCTGCCGGACCTACGACCGCTATTCTCGAGTGGTGGATCAGGACGGCATGGTCCCCGCCGAGGTCTTTGCGAAATTCGGCGCCGAGCAGGCCCAGGCCATCGCGATCGGCCGGGCCCTCGGCGTCGGGTTCACCGGGACGGACGACGGGGCCTTGGCGCGTCAGGTCCAGGAGGCCGCCAGCTACGCCAAGCGCCTCCCCGCCGTCGTCGACGTACAAGCCGACACCGCGGCCTTCATTCTCACGGTTACGTTTAAGAGCGGCTGGAGAAAGGCCATCACGCCGATCAGCGACGGGGTCCCGGCCGATCAGACTTCCGGTCTGCCCGCGAGGCGCTGACGTCAGATCTTGAGGCGGCGGTCATCGTCACAACCACCCTGGGTGACGAAACGGCTGCACTTGGCCTCGCCCGCGCCGTCGTCGAGGAGCGGCTGGCGGCCTGCGTCCACTTGACGCCGATCACCAGTGTGTACCGTTGGCAGGGTAAGGTGGAGGAGGCCAGGGAATGGAGCTGCCAGATGAAGACGACTCCGGACCGAACCGCCCGGCTGCTGGAACGGGTCCGGGCGTTCCATCCGTATCAAGTCCCCGAGATTCTGGTCCTGCCTGTGGCCGGAGGGGACCCCTCCTATCTCCGGTGGCTCGCCCAGAGCGTGCGGGATTCCTGACCCTCTGTCCATCCGCAATCGTCCATGTCCTCCAGCCGCAACAAGATCATCACCCTGCTCGTCGTTCTGGGCTTCATTGCCTTCCTGGCTTGGTCCACCCTCCAGTCCCAGGGTGTCGAGTGCCAAGTCTGTGTCCAGTTTAACGGTAGGGATAATTGCGCCAGCGCTTCCGGGCCCGGGGACGCCGAGGCGGCCGAGACCGCGCACAACACCGCCTGCGGGCCTGTGACCTATGGCATGGACGATGCGATTGCCTGCAATAACAAGCCGCCGGCCAGCAAGACCTGCCGGCGCCGCTGACCCCCCGCTCGGCGGGGGAACCCCGTTCAGGATGGGGGAGTTGAACCCAATGGGTATGGTGCAACCTGACCGTGACCTGAGAATTCGCGAGATGCGCGACGGCGAGGACTTCGCGGCCTGGCTGTCCGATCTCACGACCAACGACCCCGACACCTATGCCGCCTTGTCGGACCACCATCTGGTACTCACCGATGAGGTCGGGGACTGGATCGGGGGCATCAGGTTCACGATGCGGGGCGGGGTTGCCACGGTCATCGACGTTGGTGTGGTGCCGTCGGAACGGGGTCAGGGGCATGCCCTTCGGCTGCTCGAGGGATTCGAGCAGTATGCGGTGGATGACGGAGCCCACATGATCGAGTTCTGGACGGACCAGCTTTCGATCGAACCCCTTCTCGCCGCGCTCGGCTGGCGCCGGGTGGCCACCCGGTCCGACTATGTCGGCGGCAGGACCTGGCACCTGCTGGAAAAGCGCCTGCCCTCCGCGGAGCATCCCGCCTGACCGTGGGCGGCATCGCGCTCACCATCGATCTCATACTGCGCGGCATCGTGATTGCCGCCTTCACGGCCACGGGCTTGGTGGCGCTCACCCACTGGATGGTGCAGGAGCAGCGGATCGCGCCTTTCGGTCCCTGGGTGAATGGCGTCCGGCGGGCCAGCGACCCGGTCCTCCGGCCGCTGGAGCGGATGCTGGTACGCCAGGGACGCAATCCCCAGGAGGGATCGTTCTGGCTGCTGGCCATCGTCGTGGTGGGCGGCATTGTGCTCATCACCGTAGGGCGCTGGCTCACCCGCACGCTACTCACCATGACGGCCCTGACCCAGGCCGGACCTTTCGGCTGGCTCCGCTTCATCGTTGAATTGGCCTTCAACCTCCTGCTGCTGGCGATCGTGGTACGGGTCATCGGCAGCTGGCTCAGCATCGGCCGGTACCGCCGGTGGATGCGGCCCTTCTTCTACGCGACCGACTGGCTGGTGGAGCCGATTCGGCGCCGGCTTCCTCCGCTCGGCATGATCGACCTGAGTCCGCTGCTGGCTTACGTGGTGATCCTGTTCGCCCGGGCTATCGTGCTCGCGCTCTTGTAAGCCAAGCTTCGTCGGTCATCCCGAGCCCCCTTTCCAGTATCCCGAGCAAAGCGAGGGATCTTGCCTGCGGGAACGTCTGCTCCCGGCCCGATTTCGCCGCTACCCGATGGGGTCCGTCTCCGGGTTCACGTTCAACCCCGAGCCTCGCGGACTGAAGTCGTGGGGCTGCACGGCGATTCGATCAAGATCCGACTGGCGGCCCCGCCGGTCGAGGGAGCGGCCAACGCGGAGCTCATCCGGTTCCTCGCCGCGGAACTCGGAGTTCCAGCCCGTTCGGTCATCCTCGAGCGGGGCCTCGGCTCCCGGCAGAAGACGGTCCGGATAACCGGGGTCACCGCCGACCAGGCCACCCAGGTACTCAGTCCCGCCAAGTCCACCTGACAGTTGCCGAGGCCGGGCCACAAGCCTGTCCCTCGGCGTCATCGGAGTGGGCAACGATGGCATCCAGGTCACGGGGGGCGGCCTGCTGGTTCATCCCTCGCTCGGGCCGTTCACCTTTTCCGTGAGCGCTATCAAGCAGGCCGACGGCACGGTCGGCGGCCGCTGGGAATACCACTACTTCTTCGCTGGGGACCTGAAGTTCAAAGGAGACGTCACCTGCTTCGAGGTCGACGCCGTGAACCGGCGGGCCTGGATCGGGGCCGTGATCACGTTCAGCAACGATCCGGAGCAGGTCACCAACCCGATCTTCGGACCGGGCCACGACGCCTGGTTCCGGAAGCTGGATAACGGCAACGGGCAGGCGGAGGTCGATCGCATCACGGTGGTGGGATTCGAAGGCTCCGCCGGCATCGAAACCTCGGAGGAACACTGCCAGATTCAGATCTGGCCCGGGCCCCCACTCGATGCGGTGAATGCGCGGACCTGGCCCATCGAGTCAGGCGGGGTGACCATTCACGATTGAAGTTCCATGCTGAGCAGACGTGCGCCCCGGGCCACGCTGCGATATCGGCCCGGGGTGAGGCCGGTGTAGTCGCGGAACCGGCGGGTGAAGTGGCTCTGGTCGGCAAAGCCGGCCAGGCAGGCAATCTCGGCGATGGGCTGGGTTCCACCGCTCAGCTGGGCGGCGGCCCATTCCAGCCGGTGCTCCAGCAGGTACCGGCCGGCGGATTTGCCGTAACGGGCTCGGAACTGGCGATTGAGGTGGGTGACATGTACCCCCGCGGTTTGTGCCAGCTGGCTCAGCGTCACGCGGCCGGGCGAGGCATCCTCCACCGCCTTGTGCACCCGCTCCAGCCAGCCCGGAGTCTTGCTTGGCCGAACGACCTGAGCGCGGGTCCTGCCGGCCAGGGCCAGCAGCTCGGCCGCGAGTCCCTCGATCATGAGCCCGCTGAAGGCATCGGGCGATCGAAGCTCGCGCGCCACCCGACGTGCCAGCAGGCCAGCCGGGGCGGCTTGCCTCACACTGGGAGCGTCCAGAAAGCCGGCCCGGGGCAGCAGGTTTTCGAGCTCAACGGGATCGGGCTGGATCGCGAGCACCCAGGCACCCTGGCAGCCCATGCAGTTGCAGTGGGTCTCCCCGGCCGGCTCGATGAACACCACGCCCCGGTCGCAGCAGTACGAGGGTCGGCCCCGGAAAGCGAGGTCGAAAGAGCCCTCCAGCATTACCCCGATGTTGGGCCGGTCGTGAAAGTGAGGTTCGATCCGGTCCCGAGCCGATAGTCGCACATCGGTGATCCGAAACGGGCCGACCTCCACCTGCCGGAAGCCTTCGCTTCCGTACTGGATGGGAACCGGCTGCCCAGGCAGCTGTCGGTGGTCAGGTCGGTCGGGCATGCAGGCCGGCCGGAGGGGCAGGACGTGTGCCGTTCCGGTCCTGGTTAGCGAAGCCCCGGACCGGGCGAAAGTTGCGCGGAATCCCCCTCCGCGAACGGCGGATGCGGGGTAGATAAACCGTGTCAGATGGACACGGGCCGGATTGCCTGACCCCCACCCCCCGGGCCTCCCAGCAATCCATGACCGACCCAGACCTCCCGCCCGGATGAGCCACCCGTTACAATTCAACAGGATAATTGAAGCTCGTGGTGATTTGCGCTGCTTGCGGCCACGTTAAACAACTCGCTAAAACGCGCCGCCCGGAGGCCGTTTTGGCCTCGGGACTTTTTCTTTTTGGGACCTGAGACGTGAGAGGACCGAATGAACCGGAGAAAGCCCAGTGCCCAATGCCCAGGGCAGAGTCCAGTCGGCCAGAAGTGCCTCCTTCTGCAATGGGCACTGGGCATTGGGCACTCTCCGGTTCACTCCGCCTCTGACCTGAAAAGATGAGCGACGCTCGTTCCCACCGCCTTGGGCTCCTTCCCCAATTGCTCCGCCAGCGCATCCTGGTGCTGGACGGGGCCATGGGCACCATGATCCAGGCCTATCGTCTGGGTGAAGCCGACTTTCGGGGTGAGCGATTCGGTGACTGGCCGGTGGATCTCAAAGGCAACAGCGACCTGCTCTGCCTCACCCGGCCGGACATCATCCGGGCGATTCACGAGGCCTATCTCGAAGCCGGCGCCGACATCATCGAGGCCAACTCCTTCACCAGCACCCGGATCGCGCAGGCGGACTACCGGATGGAGGGGCTGGCGGCGGAGCTGAACCGGGCGGCGGCTCAGGTCGCGCGGGCCGCGGCCGATGCCTGGGAAGCGCGGGATCCATCCCGTCCGCGCTACGTCGCCGGCATTCTGGGCCCCACCAACCGGTCCGGGTCGCTGTCGCCGGACGTTTCCAATCCGGGCTATCGCAACGTCACCTTCGAGGATCTGCGGGCGGCCTACCTGGAGGCGGCGACGGCCCTGATCGAGGGCGGGGCCGACCTGCTGATGGTCGAGACCATCTTCGACACCCTGAACGCCAAGGCGGCGCTCTTCGCCATCGATGAGGCGGCCGAGCTGACCGGGATCAGGCTGCCGGTGATGATCTCGGGCACCATCGTGGACCGGAGCGGCCGCACCCTGTCGGGACAGACGGTCGAAGCCTTCTGGTATTCGGTGGCCCACGCCCGGCCGCTCGCGGTCGGTCTCAACTGCGCCCTGGGCGTCGATCTGATCGCGCCCTTCGTGCAGGACCTGGCGCGGGTCGCGCCGGTGCTGGTGAGCACCCACCCCAATGCCGGCCTGCCTAACGAATTGGGCGGTTACGACGACACGCCGGAGTACATGGCCCGGACGCTGGGCGATCTCGCCGCCCGCGGGCTGCTCAACCTCGTCGGCGGCTGTTGCGGGACCACCCCGGCCCACATCAGGGCCCTGGCTAAGGCGGTGCGCGGCCTGGCGCCGCGGGTCCCTCCCCCGGTGGAGCATCGTTGCCGGCTCTCGGGGCTGGAGCCGCTGGTGCTGTGGCCCGGCAGCAACTTTGTGAACATCGGCGAGCGGACCAACGTCACCGGGTCGCGCCGCTTCGCGCGGCTCATCAAGGACGCGAAATACGAGGATGCGCTCGCGGTGGCGCGGGAGCAGGTGGAGAGCGGGGCCCAGCTCATCGACGTGAACATGGACGAAGGCCTGCTCGATTCGGAACAGGCCATGACGACCTTCCTGAATCTGGTGGCCGGCGAGCCCTCCATCGCCAAGGTCCCGGTCCTGGTGGATTCCTCGAAATGGTCGGTCATCGAGGCCGGGCTCCGCTGCATCCAGGGCAA
>DASWKS010000057.1:0-3215 GCA_036396495.1 Gemmatimonadales bacterium | reverse complement strand
CTTCATCCACGCCGTCCCCGACACGGGTGCCCTTGATTTCCGGCCGGTGGACATCGTGGAGAACACGACCTTCTACGGGATCGCTTTCCGGAGCACGGGCCAGGCCTTCTACAAGAACTCCCGTGCCGGAGCGCGTCATTTCAAGATCTTCCTGACTCCCGACCAGAATCTCCCGGCCGAGCAGCAACAGGCCATGGCGCAGACGGTGGTTCAGGACATCAACGTGACGCTCGAGGCGGGACACCGCTATACCTTCATCCTGTGGGGGTATTCCCGGGCGGGCTCGTCGCCGGCTATGCAGCTCACTATCCTCGACGATAACCCGGGGGATCCGGGCAGTCAGGTTGCGCTCCGGCTGGTCAATGCCGGCGCGGGGCTGGGCGCGGTTGATGGCTTCCAGTACGCACGGGGGACAGCGACCGGCACTTCGTGTCCGGGAGGGGGCACGCCGGCCGAGACGGCGACCTGGACCGGTTTGGCCGAGTTGACCGCCTCAGCCTACGTCCAAACGGCGCCAGGCACCAAGTGCTATCGGGTGACTCCAGCCGGCAGCGGAACGACCCTCTTCGCCGACGCCATGGCGCTGGCAGGGGCCCCGCCCAACACCGTGACCGGGCACCAGGCGCTCCCGGGCACCACTCAGGCTGGATCGGCTGTGAGCGGCTTCGTGGTCCCCCGGTCGGTACTAGGGAGCAAGGCACCGCAAACCCTTACGACCCCGACCATTATTTTCCTCTGGGATCGCCGGCCGCCGAATTCAGAAGGATTCTAGGTCGGGCTTTCACAGGTCCCGACGTGGGCCGCCGGGCCGCAGGTGCCCCGGCGGCCTCGCTTTTTCCGACCGGGACCCGGACGGCCCGGTGAATGGTTGTTCAAACAAAAAACCTATCCGCAGATTACGCCGATTGCGCAGATAAGACGGTGTACGCCACCTCAAACGCTGTTGTGTGTGTTAGGCGACGCGCGAACAGCACCGACCTTATCGGCGGCATCCGCGCCATCTGCGGACAAGCTTGTTTGTCAACAAAACGACCTATCAGCAGGTTACGCCGATAGCAAAGGCAAGACCGTGGGAAACTATCTTAGGCACTGTGAGGATCGAACCATGACATGGGCTCGGGGCGCGGTGACGATGATGACGCTGGCGGGCATCTGGCCGGGCGGAATGCCGGAGGCGCTGGCCCAGAAGCGACAGCGCGACCTCATCACTCGAGAAGAGCTGGTGTCGTCGGCCCAGAAGAGTGAGGACCTGTACCAGGCCATCCGGAGCCTGAGACCCCATTTCCTGTTGCCGCCCCGGGGCATCCGGACTCTCGGAGCGGCTCCTCCGGAGCCGACCGTGCTCTACGTCGACGGGACCAAGCAGGGTGGGCTGGATGGCCTCAAGTCGATCCTGACGATGCATGTGGAGGAGGTGCGGTACCTGGAACCAAGCAGAGCCCAGCATGAGTACGGGTTTACCCACAGCGGTGGGGCGGTGATCGTGAAGCTGGCCAAGTTCACCAAGCCACCGGCCAAGCCCGACTCAGGCGGTTGAACCAACTGCGACGACTCCGCCCGCGGAAGCGGTCCAACGGCCTGATCCCCCGTCTTACCCTGGCTGGGTGGTGCCTGCTCACCGCTTGCCAGGAGGTCGCCGAACCGGTGTGGCACGCCGAGGCGGGATACCGCTGGCGCGAACTGAGGATCGCCGCCGGCCAGCCGGGATTCACCCGGATGGGGCCACGCACCGGCATCCGCTTCGAAAACCGGGTAAGCGATTCGGTGCTGCTGGGGAACCGCATTCTGGGACAGGGCGGCGGCGTCGCCCTGGGTGATGTCGACGGCGACGGTCTGGTGGATGTCTTCCTGGCGCGGACCGAGGGGCCTAACGCGCTCTATCGCAACCTCGGCGGCTGGCGGTTCGAAGACGTCAGCGATCGGGCGGGCGTCGCGGCGGCGGATCGGTATTCCACAGGAGCGGCGTTTGCCGATGTGGACGGCGACACCGACCTCGACCTTGTCCTCCTCGCCACCACCGGCCCTAACACCCTTTTCCTCAACGACGGCCGCGGCCGCTTCAGCGAGCACCGCCTCGATACACTCCCCAGAGGGTCCACCACGCCCGCGCTGGCCGACGTGGACGGTGACGGCGATCTCGATCTGTACGTCGCCAACTACAAGCCGGTCAGCGTGCCGGACGTCATCCCGCCCCAGCGCCGCGCCTTCGACCAGGTGGTGTCCCAGGTTGCCCCGGGCCGATTCGAGGTTACTCCGGCCTATCGCGAGCATTTCAGGCTGGTGACCCCGCCGGGCATGGGTGGCACCTACCTGACCATCCGGGCCGAGCCGGACCAGTTCTACCTCAACCAGGGCGGACGCTTTTCCCTGGTGCCCCTGCCCTCCGAGCGGTTCCTCGACCGCACCGGACGGTCGGCGCCGGCCGACGAATCGTTCGGCCTCGACGCCCGGTTCGCCGATCTGAACGGGGACCTCGCCCCCGATCTCTACGTCGCCAACGACTTCGAGGACCCCGACCGGTTCTGGCTCAACGACGGGCGCGGGGGGTTCCGGCTCGCCGACTGGACGGTACAGCGACAGACCAGCAATTCGGGCATGGGCCTGGACGTCGGCGACATCAACGCCGACGGACTCCCCGATCTGTTCGAGGTCGACATGTTGAGCAGCGACTCCCGCCGGCTCAAGACCCAGATGCCGACCCACACCGCGCTGCCCAAGCAACCCGGCGCCACGGAGACCCAGCTCCAGCAACAGCGCAACACCCTCTTTCTCAATCGGGGCGACGGGACCTTCAGTGAGATCGCCGCGTTCGCCGGCGTGCAGGCGAGCGGCTGGTCCTGGGCCACCATGTTCCTGGACGTGGACCTGGACGGGTGGCAGGACCTGCTGGTGACGACGGGTCACCTCTGGGATGTGATGGACGCGGATACCCAGGAACGGCTCCAGAACCGGTTGAGCGACGTCGCCTGGCAACGGGAGCGGTGGGAGTACCCGTCGCTCCCGCTGGCTAACGTCGCCTGGCGCAACCGGGGCGACCTGACCTTCGAGGACGCCAGCCGGACTTGGCGCTTCGGCGCCGAGGCCGACATCTCCCACGCCATGGCGGCCGCCGATCTCGACGGCGACGGGGATCTGGACGTGGTGATCAACCGCCTGGGCGCCCCCGCGCTCGTACTGCGGAACGACGCCCCCGCCCCCCGGATCGCGGTCCGGTT
>DASWKS010000056.1:0-4354 GCA_036396495.1 Gemmatimonadales bacterium | reverse complement strand
GCCCAGGCGGCGGAAGAGACGACCACGCTGGTGGCCAAGGTCGAGGCGGTGGGCCCGTCGGGGTACATCACCGATCTGCCGATGCTGGAGAATCGCTTCCAGTTCCAGCGCCACCTGCGCGGCGTCCAACCCCAGGGATAGTCATGACGTTGCTGAGCCAGCTGGTCGACGCCTTGAACGGGGGCCGGATCCGGATGGTGGACCTGACCCAGCCGCTCGGCCCCGAGACACCGGTGATCGGCCTGCCGCCCCAGTTCGGATCGTCGCCCGGTGTGACGCTGGAGCTGATCTCCCGCTTCGACGACAAGGGACCGGCCTGGTACTGGAACATCATCCGCATGGGCGAACACACCGGAACCCATTTCGACGCCCCGGTCCACTGGATCACGGGGAAGGATCTGCCCGACAACACCTGTGCCACTATTCCGGCTCGCCGGTTCGTCGGACCGGCCTGCGTGATCGACGTGACCGCCGAGGTGCTGACGAACCCGGACTTTCTGCTGCTCCCGGAGCACATCACCGCGTGGGAGAAGCAGCACGGCCCGATCCCGGCCGGCGCGTGGGTGCTGCTTCGCACCGGCTGGAGCCGGCGGCGGGACCCAGCGGCGTTTCTGAATGTGGCGGAGGATGGTCCGCACTCGCCGGGCTTTCATCGGAGCGCGTCGGAGCTCCTGGCGAATGATCGCGACGTTCTGGGCGTGGGGGTCGAAACGGTGGGAACCGACGCCGGGCAGGCGGGCCGGTTCGACCCGCCCTTCCCCAACCACGCTACCATGCACGGCGCGGGCAAGTTCGGGCTCGCGAGCCTGTGCAACCTGGATCAGTTGCCGGCGACCGGCGCCGTGGTGATCGCGGCCCCGCTCAAGATCACCGGCGGAAGCGGCAGTCCGTTACGGGTGCTCGCGCTGGTGGAAGGATCCGCATGAAAGACTATCCTCGCATCGTCGTGGGGCCCCCCGGCCCGAAGGCTCGCGCCATCGTCGAGCGCGACCAGCGCTACACCTCGACCTGCTATCTCAAGGAGTATCCGCTCGCCATCGCGAGCGGCCGGGGGGCGATGGTCGAGGATGTGGACGGCAACCGGTTTCTCGATTTCATGGCGGGCATCGCCGTGTCATCCACCGGGTACAACCACCCCAGAGTGGTCGCCGCCATCCAGGAGCAAGCGGGGAAGTTCCTGCATATCTGCGGGTCGGACTTCTACTTCGAAGGAATGGCCGCGCTGGCCGAACGGCTGGCGAACCTGGCGCCAGGACCGGCCCCGAAGCGGGTCTTCCTCACCAATTCGGGAACCGAGGCGACCGAAGGGGCCATCAAACTGGCCCGCTATGCGACCGGGCGCACAGCCCTGGTGGCGTTCAAGGGGGCTTTCCACGGCCGGAGCACCGGCTCACTGGCGCTGACCTCGAGCAAGGCGCGCCAGCGGGCGGGGATGGGGCCGTTACTTCCCGACGTCCATCACGTCTTCTACGGCTACTGCTATCGCTGCGAGTTCGGGAAGACCTACCCCTCCTGCGACATCTTCTGCGTCGACCATATCGAGCGTGACCTGTTCGGCCGCCATCTCGACCCCACCGAGGTCGCGGCCGTATTCGTGGAGCCGGTCCAGGGCGAAGGCGGCTACATCGTGCCGCCGACCGGCTGGATGCAGCGGCTGCGCGAGCTCTGCACCCGACACGGGATTCTGCTGGTCGCCGACGAAGTCCAGAGCGGCATCGGCCGGACCGGAAAGATGTGGGCCATCGACCATACCGGCGTCGTCCCCGACATGGTCCTGACGGCCAAAGGGCTCGGCAGCGGCATGCCGATCGGGGCGATCATCGCCACCGAGGAAGTCACCACCTGGAAGAAGGGCGCGCATGGCTCGACCTTCGGCGGCAATCCGGTGTGCGTGGCGGCCGCGCTCGCAACCCTCGACCTGATCGAGGGTGGGTTGATGGAGAACGCCCGGGTGATGGGCGATCGCCTGATGGCCGGGGTGCGGAAGCTGGCCGAGAAGTACCCCGCGGTCGGCGATGTGCGCGGCCTGGGCCTGATGATCGGAATGGAATTCGTGAAGGATCGGGCCTCGCGGACCCGCAACCCCGAGCTGGTCGAGAAGCTGGTGCAGCGGGCCTTCGGGCGGGGGCTGTTGCTGCTCGGCGCCGGACCCAGCGCACTGCGTTTCGCGCCGCCGCTGGTGGTGGACGACTACGACGTCGATACGGGACTGCAGATCATCGATGAAATCCTGGCCTCACTGACGGACTGAACTCTGGCGGGCATCAAGGACCGAGGGTTCAGCCGGATACTTCGGATTCAACGGATCTGGCGGATCACTCCTTTTCGATGAATCAAACGGTAGAAGCTTGGCTCAGGACCAGAATGCAAAAGCAATCCAACCTCTAAGCGGGTAGCGCGGAGGTAGTTGTAGACTTGGCGTGCGGCGGCTTTGTGAAGGGTGTAGGTCGATTTGGTTTCCACCACCAGCTTGTCGTCGACGATCATGTCGATTCGCTGGGTTCCGAGCGTCTCGCCTTTGTAGCAGACCGGGATCGCCACCTCCCTGGCCACGTGATGGCCCCGGGCTCGCAGCTCACGCTCGAGCGCCATCACATACAGATGTTCCAGAAACCCAAAGCCGAGAACGTTGTACACCTCGAAGAAGGCGCCGATGACCGAATGTGTCAGCTGCTCCCCGATCAGCGCGACGCCAGCCATTCTCCAAGACGCATTAGGACGGAGGTTTGTGAAACCAATAGAGACGCCGGTGCCATCATAATGCTGCAGGGCTGATCCGCCTGATCCGTCCCATCCGAAGTATCCGGCTGACCCTGATTCCTAAGAGCCTGCCAGAAAAAGCGGTCAGCCAGCCCCGTTCAGCGATAGTTTCAGAGTCTCTTTAACGGTCTCCAGCACGATGGTGGTCCGGGTGGACGTCACCTGGGGGATCGCGCCGAGGCGCTCGCGGATCAGCCGGTGGAGATCGCGGGTGTCGGCCGCGCGGACCTTCACCAGGAAGCAGTCTTCCCCGGCGACGTGGTGCACCTCCAGCACTTCCTCGATGGCGGCCAGCGCCTTGGCGGCGCCTTCTCCCACCGGCATTTCGTTGGATCGCACGAAGATGAAGGCGGTCAGTCCCCGGCCCAACAGATTGTGATCCAGCCGAGCCTCGTAGCCCTTGAGCAGGCCTCGCTCCTCCAGCTTCCGGACCCGCTCCAGCGTGGCGGAGGGCGCCATGCCGACCTCGCGCGCGATATCCGCGTTGGAGATTCGGGCATTGTCCTGCAGAATGCCGAGGATCCGATGGTCGATATCGTCGATCGTTCCCACCATGCTAGCCTCCACCGAACGTCGCACGTTCGTTACGTGCGCATGCAGTACAATAGTCTGAAATGTTACTCTGCGCAAGAACATTGTTCTTGACAGGCCGAGGCTTGTCACCTATCGTTCGCCCTGGGCCGGTCGTCATCGAACGATCGGCCGGTCCGTCGCTGTCGGGGAGAACATCATGCGCAGTCGGTCGCAATCCACCACCCTTCTCATCGTCGCTGCCTTCGCGACCGTGTACGTCGTCTGGGGCTCCACCTATTGGGCCATCAAGGTGGCGCTCGATTCGTTTCCGCCCTTTGCGCTGGGGGCCATCCGTTACCTCATCGCCGCTGGACTGATGCTGGGCGTGCTCGCCGCGACCGGTACCGCGCGGCCCACCCGGGAGCACTGGAAGGCGGCCGCGATCACCGGGACGTTGCTGTTGTTGCTGGGAAACGGCGCGGTGATTTTCGCCGAGCAGCGGGCACCGACCGGACTGGTGGCCCTGATCGTAGCGAGCGCCCCACTCTGGATCGTGTTGTTCGATTGGCTCCGGCCGACCGGGATTCGGCCCGAGCGCATGGTATTCGCCGGGCTGGGGGCGGGCACGCTCGGCATCCTTCTCCTGGTCGACCCGAGCGGCTCGGTCGGCTCCGGCGTTCCCCTGCGTGAAACCGGGCTGCTTCTGGTCGGCGCAATGGCGTGGTCCGCCGGTTCGCTGTGGTCGCGGCACTCCAAGGTCACCGGCTCGGCCATGGTGCTGGTGGCGCTGCAGATGCTGGTGGCGGGAATCCTCTTCAGCGGCCTCTCTTTCGCCACCGGTGAGCTGGGGCGACTCGCGCCCGCGCGAGTGACCCTGGAGTCGGTACTCGCGCTGGGGTACTTGATCCTGTTCGGCTCGATCATCGCCTTCACGGCCTACGTATGGTTGATGCGTGTGGCGAGTCCGGCGGCCGTCTCGACTTATGCGTATGTGAACCCGGTGGTCGCGCTCACCATCGGCACCGCGATCGGCGGCGAGCTGCTCACGCCCCGCACCATGGTCGCGGCGGCGGTGCTCCTG
>DASWKS010000055.1:0-2847 GCA_036396495.1 Gemmatimonadales bacterium | reverse complement strand
GAATGAACATCAAGGGCCTCACGGTGACGCGGGTGCTGGTGGTGCCGGCGGCGGACATCGCAACCGAAGCGTACATGGGCATGATCATCGACCGCGAAAGCCAGCGGCCGGTGCTTATGGTAAGCCCCGCGGGGGGGATCGACATCGAAGAAGTTGCGGCCAAGACCCCGGAGAAGATCTACCGGCTGGCGATCGACCCCCGCTACGGGCTGCTGCCCCATCAGGCGTTAGGCCTGGGATTCAAGCTGTACCCCGAGTTCCCGCAGGTGCGAGCCGCGGCCCGGATCATGGAGCAGCTCTACACCGTGTTCATGGCCAACGGCGCCACCCTGGCGGAGATCAATCCGCTCGCCACCACACCGGACGGCAAAGTCCTGGCGCTGGACGCCAAGATCTCGGTGGACGATAACGAGCTGGAGCGCCGGCCCGACCTGGCCTCGCTCCGGGACGAGACCGCCGAGGCGCCGGCCGAGGTCGAAGCCCGCCGGGCCGGCCTGACCTTCATCAAGCTCGATGGCAACGTGGGATGCGTGGTGAATGGCGCCGGGCTGGCGATGGCGACCATGGACCTGGTCAAGTACTACGGGGGCGAGCCGGCCAACTTCCTCGACATCGGGGGCAGCTCCAATCCCGAGAAGGTGGTGAACGCGCTGCGGATCATCACCCGGGATCCCGCGGTAAAGGCGATCCTGTTCAACATCTTCGGGGGCATCACCCGGACCGACGACGTCGCCAACGGGATCAAAGCGGCCCTGGCGCAGTTCCCGGTCCAGGTTCCCATCGTGGTGCGGTTGACCGGGACCAACGAAGCGGTGGCGGTCAGGATTCTGCAGGAGATCGGGATGACCGCGCTCAGCGCCATGGACGAGGCGGTGCAGAAGGTGGTGGCGCTGGCCCAGGAGGCCGCGTGAGCATCTTCATCAACCGCGGCACCCGGCTGCTGGTGCAGGGCATCACCGGCCGCGACGGGTCGTTCCACTCCCGGCAGATGCTGGAGTACGGCACCCAGGTCGTCGCGGGCGTGACGCCGGGAAAAGGCGGTCAGAGATTCGAAGGCTCGGTGCCGATCTTCAACACCGTGGCCGACGCGGTGGCGGCCACCAACGCCGATTGCAGCGTGATCTATGTGCCGCCGGCACTTGCGGCCGGGGCCATCTACGAGGCGGCCGACGCCGGGATCGGCTTGATCGTCTGCATCACCGAGGGGATCCCCACGGTCGACATGATGAAGGTCATGCCCTTCGTGCGGGAGAAACGGGCCCGGCTGCTCGGCCCCAACTGCCCCGGGCTGATCTCACCCGGGCAGGCCAAGGTGGGGATCATTCCTGGATCCATCTGTGCCGCCGGCCGGGTGGGACTGGTGTCGCGCAGCGGCACGCTCACCTATGAAGTGGTGAACCATCTGACCTGCAACGGAATCGGGCAAAGCACCTGCGTCGGGATCGGGGGCGACCCGATCATCGGCACCAGTTTCATCGACGTGCTGGGGGCCTTCCAGGACGATCCCGAGACCGACGCCATCGTGATGATGGGCGAAATCGGCGGCATCGACGAGCAGAAGGCGGCCTCCTTCGTCCGAGCCCGCGTGACCAAGCCGGTGGTGGGTTTCATCGCCGGACAGACCGCGCCACCGGGTCGTCGCATGGGCCACGCGGGGGCGATCATCTCGGGCTCATCCGGCACCGCCGCCGAGAAGATGGCCGCCTTCCGCGATAACGGAATCGCGGTGATGGAGCGCCCCGCGGATGTGGTGCACCTGGTCCGTCAGGCATTGGGCGAGTGACTCGGAGAACGGGAGCGTCCATGGGGGGAAGATTCACGCTCGGCATCGTCAAACCCGATGCGGTGGAAACCGGCAAGATGGGCTCCATCCTGGCCCACCTGGAAATGGCCGGCTACCGGATTCGCGCAGCCCGACTGGTCCGGCTGACCCGGCCGGAAGCGGAAGCGTTCTACGCCATCCACCGGGAACGGGGCTTCTACCCCGACCTGGTCGCCTTCATGACCAGTGGTCCCTGTCTCCCGGTGGCGCTGGAAAAGGAGGATGCCGTCACCGGCTTTCGCGCCACCATCGGGGCGACCGATCCCGCCGAGGCCGCGCCCGGCACCATCCGGAAGCTGTTTGCGGAGTCCAAGGGACGAAACGCGGTGCACGGGTCGGACAGCGACGAGAATGCGGCCCGGGAGATCGCCTTCTTCTTTTCGGAATCCGAGCGGGCGGCGTTGGGGTTCTAGTCAAACCGGTCGAAGCTGGTCGAAGCGGGTCGAAGGCAGTCGAAGACGGTTTCCTCCAAACTGCGCCCTCGGCCCTGCCAGCTTCGACTATCTTCGACCGCCTTCGACCCCTTCGACGAGGATGGTACCTTGATGTAAGTCTCTAACCCCATTAGAGTTAGGGGCTATGCTCCAAGTCGACGTCCGCACCCTCCGTCAGGGATCCACTCCGATCGAGGCGACGGTCGCTCCGAATGACCCGATGTTCGCGGGGCTCGGCATCGAGCTCATGGAACCGGTCCGGATCAGCGGCACACTGCAGTCGGCGGGCGAAGGGAGCTTTCGGCTGGAAGGCCGGGCGGTGGGGAAGGCGCGCGGCGAGTGTCGTCGCTGCCTGACCGAGGTCACGCTGCTGTTTGACGTCGAGTTCGACGCGGTCTTCACGACGTCGCTGGATCTGGTGGACGATCCGGGAGTGTACCGGCTGACCGAGCCGGTCACCCGGATTAATCTCACCGAGGCGGTGCGGGAAGAGGTCGGGTTTGCCGTGCCGACCTGGGCCCTGTGCCGCGATGCATGCGCCGGACTCTGTCCCCGTTGCGGGGCCGATTTGAACCAGGGGCCCTGCGGCTG
>DASWKS010000054.1:0-7545 GCA_036396495.1 Gemmatimonadales bacterium | reverse complement strand
CCGCCGCGGCGCCGGCATCCTCCAGCCGGAGCGCGCTGATCAGGTCATCGTTGGTGTAGGCCAGGACGGCGAAGCCTTCCTTGGCCAGGACCCCGGTTGCTTCGATCAGGCCGGCAACGTCCGGCAGCAGGGTTTCCTTGTCGCCGATCACTTCCAGCTTGATGAACTCGTTGAATCCCGCCTCGCGCGCCAGCCGGGCGTACCGGATGGCTTCGTCGGCCGAATAGCAGCCGGCGGTGTTGGCCAGCAGGAACCAGGTCTCCGGGTCGAGGTGGTAGAGGACGCCCGCTTCCTTGGACCGGTCGAGGTCCACCCGGCGCACCGCGACCGTGACGACTTCCGCCCCGGAAGCCTCGATGGCCGCGACCATCTCTTCGTTGCTGCGGTACTTCCCGGTGCCGACCATCAGCCGGGACCGGAACGCCCGTCCCGCGATGCTGAACGGCGTGTCCATGCTTCAACCCCCTCCCACGAAGTGCACCAGCTCCACGGTATCGCCCGGCTTGAGGGTGACCTCCGGGAGCCGGGGCCGGCGCACGATCTGACGATTGAGCTCCACCACCACCTGCGCCGGATCGAGCGACAGGTGGGCCAGGAGATCGGCCAGGGTCGCGGGGCCGGGCACCGACCGGAGCTGGCCGTTGACGGTGATGCTGAGGTCCATGGGGGAAACTTACACTGCCAAGTACTCAGTACTCAGTACTCAGTACTAGTTGTCCAGGCTTCCAGCAACGCCGCAGCGGCCGCGGCCGGATCTCGGGCGGACCAGAGGGCCCGGATCGCCGCGATGCCGTACCCGCCGGCGGCGTGCACCTCCCGGGCCCGGTCCGCCGTGATTCCACCGATCGCGATCACCGGCCTGCCTAACGACGCCAGGGTCTCGATCAGCCCGAGGCCGATGCCGGGCCGATCCGGATGGGTCGGGGTCTGCCAGATGTTGCCGGCGACCAGATAATCCGCCCCCGCGGCCACGGCGTCCACGGCCTCGGAGGCGGTATGCACCGAGCGGCCGATCCAGCCCGTCGGCAGCACTTGGCGGGCATCGCCTGGCGCGAGATCGCCCGCCCGGAGCTGGACCCCGTCAGCGCCTAGGCTGGCGGCGATATCGGGTCGGGCGGAGACGATGACCGCGGCCTCGGCGGGATGGGCGATGGCAAGCAGCCGCACGGTGAAGGTGCTGAGATCGGAAGCGGAGGCCGCGGGATCACGCGCCACCAGTGCCACGGCCGGGCCCAGTGAGGCGATCGCGGCGGCCGAGGCGCCCAGGTGGTGCGAGGTTCTCACGGAGCCATCGGTGAAGGCCAGAAGCCGGGGCAGGGGCCTCATGCAAACCGCTGGCCGGCCCGGGCACCCCGGCCCCGGCTCCACTCCGATGCGGGCATCCGCCGCTTCCCCGCTGGCTGCACCTGCGCCACGGCGACCGAGCCCGGCCCGGCACCGATGATGAGCATCGGCTCGGTTCCGACCACCAGTCCCGGCTCGGCCGGCTGGGGCAGGATGCTGGGCCCGAAGCACTTCACTTCCAGGCCGTCCAGCACGGTCCAGGCGCCCGGCACCGGATCGAAGGCGCGGATCCGCCGCGCCGCGGCGTCGGCGCCCTCTTCCCAGCGGATGCGGGCGGTGTCGTGGTCGATCTTGGGCGCCAGTGTGGCCCGGGCGGCATCCTGCGGCACCGGCCGGAGCTCACCCCGCTGCAGCATGACCAGCGCCTCGATGAGCGCTTGGGCCCCGAGCGAGGCGAGTCGATCGGTGAGCGACCCGCCGGTGTCCACTGCGCTGATCGGGGTGGTGAGCTGGTGCAGCACGGGGCCGGTGTCCATCCCGGCATCCATCTGCATGATGCTGACGCCGGTGACCGGGTCGTTGGCGAGAATGGCCGCCTGAATGGGAGCGGCACCCCGGTGTCGGGGCAGCAGCGAGGCGTGCACGTTGACCATGCCACCGGAGGGGACCGCCAGGACTTCCGGGCGGAGAATGTGGCCGTATGCGACCGCGACACCCAGATCGGCATTGAGCCGGCGGAGCCAGGCCACGAAGACGTCACCCCGGGGTCGCTCCGGCTGATGCACCGGCAGCCCCATTTCTTCGCCGGCGAGCTTGACCGGCGGGGGAATCAGGATCGAGCGCGACCGTCCTTGGGCCCGGTCCGGCTGGGTGACGACACCCACCACATCCGCGCCCTCGTCCACGAGAGCGCGGAGCGACGGGACCGCGAAGGCCGGGGTCCCGAAAAACACCACGCGCATGCGACTATCGACCGGCTTCTTCAGCTTTCAGTTGCTTGATGATACCCTCGCCCCGGTGATCCTTCTTGTACCGGGCGAGCAGGAGCTGGCGCTTCAGCGGACTCAGGTGATCGATGAACAGAATGCCGTCCAGGTGGTCGACTTCGTGCTGGATTGCTCGCGCCGTCAGGCCTTCGGCCTCGAGGCTGAACGGCTTGCCGTCGCGGTCGATCGCCTGGAGCAGGATCCGCTCCGGCCGGGTGACGTGGGCGTAGGCCTCGGGGATCGACAGGCAGCCTTCTTCGGCCTTGGCCTTCCCCTGCGGCGCCGTGAGCACCGGATTGACCATCGCCAGCCGTTGGCCTTCGGCGTCGATCACGGCCACCCTGAGCGTGATGCCGATCTGGTTGGCCGCCAGCCCCACGCCCTTGGCCGCGTCCATGGTCTCGAACAGGTCGTCGATCAGGCCGCGCACCGCATCGTCCACCACGTCGACCTCGGTGCTCCGGGTCCGAAGCGCGGGAGAACCCAGCAGGTGCAGGTCCCGCAGACTCATTGCTGTCCTGGTGCCATGGCGTCGCCCACCTTCACGATCCGGGAGCGGTCCACCACTACGCTGGACGTGCCGCTCTCGACGGTGACCCGATCGTCTTTGAGATCCTTGACCTTCCCGATGATGCCGCCGGCGGTCATCACCTCGTCGCCCCGCTTGAGCTGGGCCAGCATTTCCGCGTGCCGCTTGCGGGCCTTGCCCTGGGGCCGGATCACGAGGAGGTAGAACACCAGCGCGATCGCGCCGATCTGGAACAGCAGAATCGACAGCCCCGCCGATCCCCCCTCGGGGGCGAGCAGGCTCACCGACCACAGGCTCAAGGTCATCTGATCTCTCGTTCATGGTATCGCCGGAGCCACTCCCGGCTCCAACGTTCGAACTCTCCCGCCACGATCGCCGCGCGGGCCAGCTCCGTCACGCGGAGCAGGAAGCGCACATTGTGAATCGAGACCAGCCGGAGTCCGAGGAGTTCCTGCGCCACGAACAGATGTCGCAGGTAGCCCAGCGAGAAACGGCTGCAGGTCTCACAGTCACAATCGGGGTCGAGCGGCGCCTCGGCGGTCCGGTTGGCCGCGTTCCGGATGTTGACCCGGCCGGTCATGGTCCAGGCGCTGCCATGCCGGCCGTTCCGGGTCGCGGCCACGCAGTCGAACAGATCCACACCCCGCGCGATCCCCTGCACCAGGTCCTCGGGGAACCCGACGCCCATAAGATAACGGGGCGTTTCGGGGGGCATGGCCGGTATCAGATCCTCCAGAATACGATGCATGACGGGCTTGGACTCGCCCACCGAGAGCCCGCCGATCGCGATGCCGGTCCAGGGGCCGCGCTCCAGGGTTCCGGTGAGGGAGCGGAGCCGCAGGTCCTCGTGAGTTCCTCCCTGGATGATGGGCCACAATGTCTGACGGACGGACGGACTGACGGACTGACGGCCGTTCTCGTCCGTCCGTCCGTCCGACCGTCCGTCCGACCGTCCGTCCGTCAGCTCCGCGTGCCGTCGCCCGCAGCGCTCCAGCCACCGCAGCGTCCGCTCCATCCCTTCTTCCGCCAGATCGTGGCTGGCCTGTCCCGGTACCACATGGTCGAATGCCATCGCGATGTCCGCGCCCAGGGCCCACTGGATGGCCATCGACGACTCCGGCGTGAGGGTCCGGATCGACCCGTCGATGTGGCTCACGAACTCGACGCCGTCCTCGCTGATCTTGCGGAGTCCGTGCAGGGAAAACACCTGGAACCCGCCGGAGTCGGTGAGCATGGGCCGCGGCCAGGTGGAGAAACGGTGCAACCCGCCCATGGTCCGGATCACCTCTTCGCCCGGCCGCAGATGCAGATGATAGGTATTGCCCAGGATGATCTGGGCCCCGGCCCGCTCCACCTCGGCCGGATGGAGCCCCCGCACCGCGCCGTGGGTGCCCACCGGCATGAACGCGGGAGTCCGCACCTGCCCGTGCGGCAGGATGAGGGTTCCGGCCCGAGTTGCGCCGTCTACCGCGTCTAGCGTGAATTCGAACACGGCCAGAAATTAACGCCCATGACTCCGATCTCCCGTCGGCTGATCCTGATTCTTGCGACGATGGCCCCATCGTCCGCGGCGGCGCAGACCGTGGAGCTGCGAGTGATCGAGGACAGCTCCCGCCGGCCGCTGGCCGGTGTGGTGGTTCGCCTGGTGCGGGAAGGCCAACCGGTCATCATGGGACTGTCCAACCCGGCGGGCCGAGTGGTGCTTCGCGCGCCCAGCGGCGGCAGCTACGAGCTGCGCGCCAACCGGATCGGCTACGAGGGGATGACGCCCTTTCGGCTGGTGCTCGAGGCCGGGGCCACCGTGGCGCAGTTGGTGGTGATGCCCCGAACCGTCCGCCGCCTGCCGGAACTCACCGTCACGGGTGACACCCGCTGCCGCCGGTCCCCGGGGAGCGGGAGCCTGGCTGCGGCGATCTGGGAAGAGGTGCAGACCGCGCTCAGTGCCAATCGTATCACCGCCGAGCAGGGTCTCGAAATAGTTCACAGCATCCGCTACGAGCGGGATCTCTCCCCGACCCGCGAGATGCTGCGGGAGCGCTTGCTCGGAAGCGGAGTGACCCGGGGCCAGCCCTTTGTCTCGCTTCCTCCCCGGCAGCTGGCCCGGAGCGGCTTTGTGTATCAGGTGGCCGACACGGTACAGTACGCGGCGCCGGACGCGGCCTTGCTGCTGGCCGACGAATTCGTGAGCTCCCACTGCTTCAAGGTCGATCCCCAGGGCCCGGCCGCGGGACTGGTGGGGCTGGCCTTCGAGCCCGCCGGGACCAGTCGCCTTCCCGATGTCAAAGGCACCCTCTGGATCGACCGTCAGAGCCGCGAGCTGCGGTATCTGGAATACACCTATACCGGGCTGCGCGGTCCCGAGGGACTGGGTGACCCCGGGGGCGAGATCCACTTCCAACGTCTGGCCTCCGGTGCCTGGATCGTGCGCGAGTGGTTCATCCGGATGCCGCGCGCGGCGGAACGCCGCCCCCGCCCTACCGTGGGGGGCGACCGTTGGCAGCTGGTCGGGTGGCTGGAGCAGGGAGGGAGAGCCAGCCGGAACGCGCCCCCCGGGCTGCCGGGCGGGGGCGCCCGGTCGGCGGTGCAGGGCGTGGCCTTCGATCGGCTTCACCAGACGGCGCTCGCGGGTGCGCTGGTCACCGTCGACGGCGAGCCCGATTCCACCCGTACCGATTCCAGCGGAGCGTTCCGGCTCGAGATCGCCGGCCAGGGTCCGCGACTTCTGCGGGTGTCCCACCCGCTGCTGGGGCTGGTGGCCGACAGCTCAACTCAGGAAATCCGGCTGGCCCCCGGCCGTGCCGCCACTCCCCGGATCGACGTCCCGCCGGTGGGCCGATTCGTGCAAACCTTCTGTCACGAACAGAAGGGATCGTCCGGGGTGATCGGCATGGCTCGCGACAGCAGCGGGACGCCGCTCAGTGGAGCCCGCATCCGGGCCGCGTGGTTCCGGAGCCTCGATGAATACCTGCTGCGCGGGCGCGTCGTCACACGCGCCTTGACGGTTGAAAGCGATCCGAGGGGAGTATTTGCCTTCTGCGACCTGCCCGGTGATTGGGGGGTGCGGCTGGAACTACTGGGGGAGGGCGATCGAGCGCTCGGCTATGTCACCTTCAGAGTGATTGCCGGCGAGTTCAGCTGGCAAGACCTGCGGCCGCTACCGGCCCTGGGCCGCTGAGGCCCTGAATCGGGCGGACGGACAGGCGGACAGGCGGGAACCCTCGCACAATTAAATCACTACCATCGCATCGCCATAAGAATAGAAACGGTACCGCTCCTCTATGGCGTGCCGGTAAGCGGTCCGGACGGTCTCAGCTCCCGCGAAGGCGCTCACCAGCATCAGCAGCGTCGAGCGGGGCAGGTGAAAGTTGGTGATCAGTCGGTCCACCACTTTGAAGCGGTAGCCCGGCGTGATGAACAGCCTGGTCTCGTCGGCTCCCGCCCGGACCTTGCCGCCCTTCTCCGCCGCCGATTCCAGAGCCCGCACCACCGTGGTGCCCGCCGCCCAGATCTTCCCTCCCAGCGCCCGGGTGGCCCCGATGCCTTCGGCCAGATCGGCCGAGATCTGGTATCGCTCCGGGTGCATGACATGATCGGACAGGATCTCGGTCTCGACCGGCTTGAAAGTGCCCGGACCCACCTCCAGTTCGAGCGTGCCGAGCCGCACGCCGCGCTCTCCCAGCGCCACCAGCAGCTGCGGGGTGAAATGCAGTCCTGCCGTGGGGGCGGCCACACTGCCCTCCCGGTCGGCGAAGACGGTCTGGTACCGATCCTCGTCGCTCTGGTCGGGCTCGCGGGTGATGTAAGGGGGCAGGGGCAGCCGGCCGAAGCGCTGCATGGCTTCTTCCGCGGTGGTGCCAACGAACCGGATCACCCGGTTGCCATCCTCCAGGACCTCGACCGTTTCCACGAACGCGTCGGGGCCGATCCGCACTCGCTTTCCCGGGCGCAACGCGCTCCCCGGTTTGCCCAGCGCCACCCACCCGCCGTTAGGCGCCGGATGGATCAGCAGCACTTCCGCCGGCGCGCCCGACGGCCGGGTTCCGATGAATCGGGCGTGCCGCACTCTGGTGGTATTGAGCACCAGCAGGTCACTCGAGGGAATCAGCGTCGCCAGATCAGGGAACACCCGGTCCTCGAACGCCTCCTCCGCCCGTCCGCCCGTCCGCCCGTCCGCCCGTCGCACCAGCAACAACCGACTGTCGCCCCGCCGCGCCGGGGGCCGCTGGGCAATCAGCTCGGCCGGGAGGTCATAATCGAAATCGGAGAGCGAGGACCTGCGGTCAGGGCTCAAAGATGCTGGCCTGCCCCGCCGGCGGGCGTATTCCCAGGCGCTTGTAGGCCATCGCGGTGGCCACCCGGCCCCGCTGGGTGCGGTCGAGGAACCCCTGCTGCATCATGAACGGCTCGTAGACTTCCTCCAGCGTGCCGGGATCCTCACCCACGGCGGCCGCCAGGGTGGTGAGCCCGACCGGCCCGCCTCCGAATTTTTCGATGATCGTGCTCAAGATCCGGGCGTCCATGTCATCCAGCCCGAATTCAT
The DNA here is from genome assembly GCA_036396495.1 of Gemmatimonadales bacterium. Classification (GTDB taxonomy): domain Bacteria; phylum Gemmatimonadota; class Gemmatimonadetes; order Gemmatimonadales; family GWC2-71-9; genus SZUA-320. Next base: position 206 of record DASWKS010000054.1, on the reverse strand, counting down.
CCACGTTGAGCCGGGCCAGCGCATCTGCCGCCACCTGGGCGGTGATCCGCCCGTCGGCCCGGACCTGGGCGTAGTCGCGCACTCGCCGGAGCAACCGGTTGGCCACCCGGGGAGTCCCCCGGCTGCGCCGGGCGATCTCGCTGCCGCCGGCCTCGTCGACCGGCACATCGAAGATGGCGGCCGACCGGGCGACGATCCGCGCCAGG
>DASWKS010000053.1:0-2264 GCA_036396495.1 Gemmatimonadales bacterium | reverse complement strand
CATGGCGGCATTCTTGACGAAGCCCTCCATGTCGGCGGTGTGGACGTGGACCATCTCCCGGCCCTGGGCCCGCAGGTCACCCCGCAACTCGCCCGTGATGTCGAAGGCGCGGAAGCCGGCATTGTAGGCGCCCATGTAGAGGGTATCGCCCGCCACCCAGATGTTGTGCACCCCGCCGAACTCCGGCTCGTACCACGCCACGATCTTCGGCTTGGCCAGATCGGTGACGTCGACGACCTGCATCCGGCCGTAGGCCCGTCCCGCCGACGCGTCCTTCGCGCCCCGCACTCCGCTCGCGGGAAAGACCTCGTCGGCGATGAAGACATAGTTCTTGTGGCGCCACGCGGTGTGGGTTCCCCGAATGAACCCGGGACCGCCGGCCGCTTCCACATCGCGGTAGAGCGCGTTGAGGTCGTACTTGACCTGGGAGACCAGCTGGGGGCTGGCCGGGGTGCCTCCCTTGATCCCGTTCCCGACGTCGAGCACCACCAGGCCGTCGTTCCAGTAGCTCAGGTAGGCGAGGCCGTTCTGGATGTCGATGTCGTGCAGGGTCCGACCGGCGTCGGGCCGGGACGTTTTCCACTGGGCCACTTCCCGCGGCTGGGACGGATCGCTGATGTCGATCACGTGCATGGCACCGGTACCGTCGTTGGTGAGGTAGACGTGGGTGCCGTATTTCGGCTGCTGATAAATGAACGCGGAGTGTACTCCCGCGGTCACTCCTTCGGTGAACTCGGCGATGACCTTGGGGTGAGCCGGGTCTTCGGTCGACGCGATGACGATGCCGTTGCGGCGGTCGGACGCTCCCTCGCGGGTGAACACGATGACCTTGCCGTCGGGGGTCGACATCACGTCGTTGACCCGACGGGTGTTGGTGACGATCGAATCGGTCACCGTGGGTTTCGCCGGATCGCTGATGTCGAGGGTGTAGAGCACGTCGCCGCCGGAGCCGCTGCCGAGATACGCATTGCGGCCGTTGGGATGGATCCAGACCTCTTCGGTGGTGAAGCGGGTGCGCGGCAGGCGTCCCACCACGGTCGCGGGACGGCGCACATCGCGGGGCGCGAGCGTCACGGTGGCATCGGCGCTTCGGTTCCCGAAGGAGGCGCTGATTACATAGGTCCCCGGGTCGTAGCCGGTGAACGCCCCGTCGGCTTCGATCACGCCCTTGCCGGAAGACATGGTCCACTGCGGCGTCAGACCGGGGATCTCCTTCCCCTGGGCATCCTTCGCCACCGCCTTGAACCGAATGACATCCCCCTGCTTCGCCGCGGTGGTGGCCGGCGTGAGATCGACCGAGGCCACCGGCGTGGCCAGGACGCGGACCCGGAGCTCGCCCCGGGGACCGCTCTCCCCGGCTCCAGTCTCCCGGGCGGCGATGACGGCCTCACCGGGAGCGAGCGCGGTCACCATCCCGTCGGCGCGGACCGACGCCACCCGAGAGGCGGAGCTGCTCCAGGCGAGCGGTTGGTAGCGCCGGTCGCCCGCCCGGGAGAACGCAGTGGCTTCGAGCCGGATCCGCTGACCGACCACCAGCATCCCGGTGGCCGGACCGACGTCGATCCGGGCGGCAGGTCCCGCGACCATGCTGACCTCCACCCGCTCGGTCACGGGCCGGGTTCCCGGTACCCGGGCCACGATGGTCACGGTGATGGTGCCGGTGGAGCCCGAGGTCACCTTCCCGGTCGAATCCACCGCCCCCTCGAAACGGCCGCCCGAACTGAAGTACTGCACCGTCGCGCCCGGGACGGGCCGTCCCTCGGCGTCGACCGGGGTGGCGGAGAGACGGATGCTGTCCTGTGCCGGCATGGTCACACGAAGACCGGGGGTGACCACCAGCCTGGCGATGGGACTGGCCTGCTGGACAGTCGGCGTTTGCGGCGTGGCCGGGGCCTGAAAACTCAAGAGAGCGAGAAGGGTCAGCATTAGTCCGCTAGACGGTGAAATGGTGGGTTATTGACGATTGACGATTGACGACTGCGCGTCGCATGGCCCAATCGTCAATCGTCAATCATCAATGTTGGTCATGAGGTCGGCGGATTAAACGCCGATCCCTGCTCGATCCACGACTGAAAGTATTTCGGGTCCTCGATGCCGAGCGCGTCACTGGCCACCTGCAGCGGGCGGAAGGTATCCATCATCACCGCCAACTCATTGGTGGCCTTGGCGCCGATGCTGGCCTCGGTCCGTCCCGGGTGGGGCCCGTGGGGGATCCCGTCCGGATGCAGCGTGATGCTGCCGTACTCGATCCCCTTCCGGCTCAT
>DASWKS010000052.1:0-1810 GCA_036396495.1 Gemmatimonadales bacterium | reverse complement strand
ATTCGGATATCAGTTACCCGACCGGGGCAGGCGACGCCTCGATCGCGGCCGGCAACTACACCCTCAACATGTACTTTAACGCGCTGCCCACCGCGGGCTCTCCTGCGGTCGCCGCCACCAACACGTCGGTCAACAACACAGCCAATACCCAACATACGGTCAGCCTGCCCTCGGGGATCCAGTCCGGCAACCTGCTGATCGTCGTTTTCGGATACAAGGCGGGTAGCTCCCAGACGATCACCTGGCCCGGCGGATGGACCCAGTTTTTCCGATCGGACCGCTCGACCAACGTGGGGGTGGCAGCCGCTTATCGGCAGGCGGATGGCAGCGAAGGCGCGACCATCACCGTCCAGACCGGTACGAGCGCCAAGACCTCCCACCTGAGCTACCGGATCACCGGGGCCGAAAACCCGGCGACCCAGCCCCCGGAGAGCCTCGACTCCAATGGGAACTCAACCACGCCGGATCCGCCGAGCCTGACCCCGACCGGCGGAGCCAAGGATTACCTCTGGATTGCGGTCGAGCTGAACAACCACACCGGAACCTCGATCCCAATCACGGCCTTTCCGGCGAATTATTCGGGCAGCATCCAGGCCAACGGTGACACCAACAACAGCACCACCGGGGCAGCCTATCGCCAACTCAACGCGGCTTCGGAGGATCCGAGCAATTTCTCGATCGGCACCGCCATCGCCTGGGCCGCGGGAACCCTGGTGGTGCACCCGGCCTCAAACCCCTCGGTGGATGTCCAGGTCTCGGTCTCCCACACGGCCCTGGATGGATCGGGCGCCACGACCATCGTCCAGTCCTCGACGACCACCATCAATTCCAGCACACCGGATCCCCTGACGATCTCGATTGACTCCGGCGCGCTGCAGACCTTCACCGCCGCCGATCCGCGCTTGCTGCGGGTCAACGTCCAGGTGACGGCAGTGAGCGGCTCGGGCTTTGTTCTGGACTTCGACGGCAGCTGTGCCGCCAACCGCTGCAGCAGCTTGGACACGCCGGCGGTGACTGTGCCAGAGGTGACGCTGCTGCTGGTAGTGGTTGTCGTACTTATTCCCATCCTCACCTACATCCTGACTGAGAAGCGGCGCCGGCGTATTGCGGCTCGCCTCATTAGCGTGGTTGTTTCTCTGCTACTGGCCCTCGGCCTGCTCTCCCGCGACGTGCTGGTGGCGATTGCCGCACCAGATTCCTTCTACCTGCACGATACCGACACGAGCGGGATCACGCCGGCAGGCGAGTACATGAACTCCACGGCGCCGACCGAGCCGACCCCGCCGGCCGAGTTCCCTGCTGAGCCAATCTACCGCTCGATCGGTACTAACTCCGGGACGCTCTACAGCACAGGGAATGCCTCGATCAATGCCGGCCAGACAGCGGTCAACTTCGGTGGAGGGGCGAGCCTACCGTCGCCGACAGCCGTCGGTGCCGTCGGGGTGGGGGACAAGCTGGTCATTGGATCGGAGACCTTCTTCATCCTCTCCAGGGACAGCGCCACTCAGGTGACGGTGCAGGCGGCCGCCGCCTCGACCCACACCGACGAGGCCTACACCATCACCCGGGCCTACAACAGCTTCCAGGCCTGGGAAGATCCGTGCGGCGCGACCCCCTGCCTGCCGACCTCCAGTGGCGGCCGGGGAGGGAACCTGGTCGGGGAGAACCGGATCGAAGTTGGGGTGGCTTACAAGGATGGGGTCTTCTCTCCGACGACTACTACGCTTGTCAACGGCTCGACAACGGATGCCAACTACTACATGCGGCTGACGGTAGGCGTTGGGCAGCGCCACAGCGGGGTGGCCGGCAC
>DASWKS010000051.1:0-2664 GCA_036396495.1 Gemmatimonadales bacterium | reverse complement strand
CATGTTCGTGGACATGTACAAGGGCGTCATCAAGGGCTTCCTGGCCGACGGGCAGAACCCGGCGGTGGGCGGACCCAACGCCAAGCTGGCCCGGGCCGCCCTGGGCAAGCTCGAGTGGCTGGTGGTCAAGGACATCTTCCTGACCGAGACCGCGGAGTTCTGGAAGGCGCCCGGGGCGAGCGCGAAGGACATCAAGACCGAGGTCTTCTTCCTGCCCGCCGCTCCCGCCGCCGAGAAGGACGGCAGCCTCACCAACACCATGCGGCTGATCCAGTGGCACGAGAAGGCGGTGAACCCGCCCGGCGACGTGACCTCGGACGCCGAGTTCTTCGTGAGCTTGGCCAAGCGCCTGCAGAAGCTCTACGCCGGCTCGAAGAAGGGCCGCGACCAGGGATTCCTCGCCACCAAGTGGGAGTACGGCGACAACCCCAAAGAGCCGAACATGGAGCTGGTCCTCAAGGAGGTCAACGGCTACGCCACCCAGGAGATCACCGACAAGGCCGGCAAGGTCGTCTACAAGAAGGGCCAGGCCCTCAACACCTTCGTCCACATGACCGACGACGGCAAGACCGCGGGCGGCTGCTGGATCTACACCGGCGTCACCGTCGAGGGCCCCGACGGCAAGCTGATCAACAAGGCGAACCTGCGCAAGCCCGCTGACGACAAGGACTATCTCGGGCACGGCTGGGGGTTCTCGTGGCCGGCCAACCGGCGCATCCTGTACAACCGGGCCTCCGCCGACCTCAAGGGCAAGCCCTGGAGCGAGAAGAAGAAGCTCATCTGGTGGGACGCCGCCGCACCCGGCAACGAGCCCGACAAGAAGGGCAAGTGGGTCGGGCTCGACGTTCCCGACTTCAACGCCTTCCTGGCGCCCGACGCCAAGAACGGCGACAAGCCGTTCATCATGCGGGGCGACTTGGTGGGAGCGTTCTTCGGCCCGCTCAACGACGGGCCCTTCCCGGAGCACTACGAGCCCATCGAGTCCCCGACGGCGAATCTGCTGTCCAAGCAGCAGAACAACCCGGTCGCGAAGATCTGGAGCGTTCCCGATCAGAAGAACGACCTGGCCAAGCTGGGCTCGACGGACTATCCATATGTGATCACGACGTACCGGTTGACGGAACATCACCTCTCGGGTGTCATGTCGCGCTACCTCCCGATGCTGGCCGAGCTGTTCCATTCGCACTTCGCCGAGATCAGCCACGAGCTGGCCGGCGAGCTCGGGATCGCCAACGGCGAGCGCGTGACCGTCATGACCCCCCGGGGCAAGATCCACGTGACCGCGATGGTCACCCATCGGCTCAAGCCGTTCATGATCGACGGCAAGAAGACGCATCAGATCGGCGTGCCCTGGCACTGGGGCTACAACGGCATCTCCAAGGGCGACATCACCAATGATCTCTCGGCGACGGTGGGAGACCCCACGGTCTACATCCAGGAGACCAAGGCCTTCCTCTGCAACGTGAAGAAGGGGGAGGTGTAGCCATGGCCCGCACCCTCGCGATGTTCACGGACACCTCCCTCTGCATCGGCTGTCGGGCCTGTCAGGTGGCGTGCAAGCAGTGGAACGAGCTGCCGATGGAAGCGCCGGAGTGGACCGGCACCTACCAGAACCACGCCCACTTCACCGACAAGACCTATCGCCTGGTGCGCTTCATCGAGAAGCCGCAGGCCAACGGCGAGCTCCAGTGGCTCCTGATGTCAGACGTCTGCAAGCACTGCGCGCAGGCGGGATGCCTCCAGGCCTGTCCCACCGGGGCGATCTACCGGACCGAATACGGCACCGTCGATATCAACCAGGACGTGTGCAACGGCTGCCGGTACTGCGTCAGCTCCTGCCCCTTCGGGGTGGTGGCCTTCAACCACGACACGGGGCGCGCCAACAAGTGCACCTTCTGCAACGATCGCATCCACAATGGGCTCGGGCCGGCCTGCGCCAAGGCCTGCCCCACCGAATCCATCCAGTTCGGCTTCCGCGACGAGCTGGCCGCGAAGGCCGAGAAGCGCGTGGCCAAGCTCAAGGAGATGGGCTACTCCGGCGCCCAGCTCTACGGCGTGGATAGCAACGGGCCCCTCGGCGGGCTCAACGCCTTCTTCCTCCTGCTGGACAAGCCGTCCACCTACAATCTGCCCGAGAAGCCGCTGCTGCCGCAGCGCAATGTCCTGGTGGACTCGGTGCTGTCGGTGGGCGCCGCGCTCCTGGTCGGGGTGACCGCGGTCGTCGCGTTCCGCGAGCGAGGCAAGGGGGACGACCATGCTTAAGACCCCCGACTGGCACCTGCTGATCGTCTGGTACTTCTTTCTGGGGGGCATCGCGGGGGGCGCCTACTTCACGGCGGCCATCGCGGACAATTTCGGCAGCGCCCGTGACCGCAGCGTCGTGCGCATCGGCTACATCCTCTCGCTGCTGATGATCGGCGTGTGCGGCATCCTCCTGATCCTCGATCTGGGGACGCCCAGCCGTTTCCTCAACATGGTGATGCACTTCAAGTTCTGGGACCCGATGTCCATCGGGGCCTGGATGCTGGGGGTCTTCGGCCTCTTCGCCCTCGTCTCCTCCGCGCTGTCGCTCTCCGCCGACGAGGGACGGGCCCCGCTCCGGCGGAAGATCAGCCTGGTGGGCACCATCTTCGGCTTCTTCCTCGCCAGCTACACCGGCGTGCT
>DASWKS010000050.1:0-3114 GCA_036396495.1 Gemmatimonadales bacterium | reverse complement strand
TGGTAGCCGTCCTTCAGGGTCACGAATGCCGCCAGTGCCTGGCCCTTGAGCTCGTGGGGCTTACCCACCACCGCCGCTTCGGCCACCGCCGGATGCTCCACCAGGACGCTCTCCACTTCCATCGTGCCTATGCGGTGGCCGGCCACGTTTAGCACATCGTCCACCCGTCCGAGCACCCACCAGTACCCGTCCTCATCCACTTTGGCCCCGTCACCGGCGAAGTACCTACCCGGGAAGCGGCTCCAATAGGTTTCCCGGTAGCGCTCGTCGTCGCCGTAAATGGTGCGCAGCATCCCGGGCCACGGCTCGTTCAAGGTGAGGAACCCGCCTCCCTGCGGAATCACCTTGCCCTGGGTATCCACCAGCTCGGCGCAGATCCCCGGGAACGGGACCGTGGCCGACCCCGGCTTGGTGGTGATGACCCCCGGCAGGGGAGTGATCATGATCCCGCCGGTTTCGGTCTGCCACCAGGTATCCACGATCGGGCAGCGGCCGCCGCCGACGTGCTGCTGGTACCAGATCCAGGCCTCCGGATTGATCGGCTCACCGACGGACCCCAGCAGCCGAAGGGTCGAGAGGTCATGCCGGGCGGGATGCTGGGTGCCCCACTTCATGAAGGCGCGAATGGCGGTGGGCGCGGTGTAGAACACGGTGACTCCGTAGCGCGCGATGATCTCCCAGAACCGATCCCGCTCCGGCCAGTCGGGGGCGCCTTCATACATGAGAACGGTCATCCCAATGGCCAGGGGGCCGTACACGATGTAGGAATGCCCGGTGACCCAGCCCACGTCGGCGGTGCACCAGAAGACATCTTCATCCTTCAGATCGAACACGTACCTGGTCGTGGCCGCCACCTGGGTGAGGTAGCCGCCGGTGGTGTGCACGATCCCTTTGGGCTTCCCGGTGGTCCCCGAGGTGTAAAGGATGAACAGGAGGTCCTCGGCATCCATCGGTTCCGCCGGGCAGCTCGCCGAAGCCCTCCCCACGAGCGCGTGCCACCAATGGTCCCGGCCTTCCTGCATGGAGGCGAAGGACTCGTCGCCCTGGCCGCCCGCTCTCCGCTCCACCACCACGACGTGCTCGACCGAGGGACACTCCTTGAGCGCTTCATCGACCGCGCGCTTGAGGGCGACGATCTGACCCCGCCGGTACCCGGCGTCGGCGGTGATCACGACCCGGACTTGGGCGTCGTTCCCCCGGTCCCGCAGCGACTCGGCGGCAAAGCCGCCGAACACCACCGAGTGCACCGCGCCGATCCGGGCGCAGGCGAGCATGGCGACCGCGGCTTCCGGGATCATCGGGAGATAGATCGCCACCCGGTCGCCCTTCCGCACGCCGAGCTGCTTGAGCGCGTTGGCGCAGCGGGAGACCTCCCTCGCCAGGTCCCAATAGGTGAGGACGCGGCGATCGCCCGGCTCACCCTCCCAGATGATCGCCGCCTTGTTCCGCCGGGCCCCCGTCAGATGACGGTCGAGACAGTTGGCGGCGGCGTTGAGCTTGCCGCCGACAAACCATTTGGCGAAGGGCGGGTTCCAGTCGAGGACCTCGGTCCATGGCTGCACCCAGTCGAGGCTCCGGGCCTGCTCCGCCCAGTAGCCCAGCCGGTCGCGGGCGGCCGCCTCGTAGAGCGCTTGGGTGCCGTTGGCCCGGGTGGCGAACTCAGGCGGCGGGGGAAAGCGGCGTTGCTCATTGAGCAGGGTAGCGAGTTGGTCGGTCATGGGCTTCAGGTGGCTAAGAGTTTTCCGCGGGGGGGAGGTGGCCAGGTCTATCGAGATCGAAAGACCCGCCCCGAACCACGTTCCGAACTTCGACCGGGGTGGTATGATCGCGCACGGCAGTCAGCCACTGACGCTCGGCACGTCGCTGCGATGCCGGATCGAACGGAACGGGGTCGAGGGCTCGCATAGGTGGAGGATAACTTGGTGCGCTTTGCGGCAACGCACAAGCACGATCCGGGAGGACACCTGTCGCGGGCGGGACATCTGTCGCGCGACGGGTGGCGCGACCGTCGGTGAGCCTCCAGACGTGCGAGGTCGGCGGGAAGAACTGGCAGCCGATGGCCTACAACCCGAATACGGGCTATTTCTACGTCCCGGCCAACGAGTGGCAGATGGACCTGTGGAACGAGCCGATCGCCTACAAGCGCGGCGCGGCGTTCCTGGGCGCCGGCTTCACCATCAAGCCGGTGTTCCCCGATCTCGACCAAGTCGGGCAAGGAGCTGTGGGCGCTGGATGGCCAGCAGTACGTGGCGGTAGTTTCCGGATGGGGCGGCGCGGTTCCACTCTGGGGCGGCGAGGTCGCCAAGGCTACCGAGCACATCAACCAGGGCGGGATGCCGTGGGTATTCCGGCTGGGGTGGTAATTCGCATGCTGGCCGCGATGCGGCGGGAGGGCGTGGTGCAGGAGCTGTCCCGGACCCGAGGCCTCAGTTATACCCCGCCCGGGGAACCATGAGCGACGTACCACTCGCCCAAGGGCCGGCGGCCGCGCTCGAGATCCGCGGGCCCGACGTTCCCGGGCAGGAGCGGATCCTCACACCGGACGCGTTGGAGTTCGTGGAACGGCTGGCCAGCCGGTTCGGGCCTCGGCGCGACCAGCTGCTGGCACGGCGACGCGAGGTGCAGCGGCGCCTTCGCGCCGGCGAGCTGCCGGAGTTTCTGGAGGAGACCGCCGAGGTCCGGTCCGCCCGGTGGAGCGTAGCGCCCTCGGCGCCCGATCTCACCGACCGCCGGGTCGAGATCACCGGCCCGGTCGAGCGGAAGATGATGATCAACGCGCTCAACTCGGGCGCCCGGGTGTTCATGGGAGACTTCGAGGATGCCCTCTCGCCCCCGTGGATCAACGTGATTACCGGCCAGGCCAACTGCATGGACGCGGTGCGGCGCACGCTGGAGTACCTGAGCCCGGAGGGCAAGCGGTACGCGCTGGGCGAGGAGCTGGCGACCCTGGTCGTGCGTCCCCGCGGATGGCACCTGGAGGAGAAGCACCTGCGGCTGGACGGCCGCCCCGTCTCCGCCAGCCTGGTGGACTTCGGCCTCTACTTCTTCCACAACGCGCGCGAGCTGCTCGCCCGCGGGAGCGGCCCCTACTTCTACCTCCCCAAGCTGGAGAGC
>DASWKS010000049.1:0-2334 GCA_036396495.1 Gemmatimonadales bacterium | reverse complement strand
CGCAGGGCATACAACGCGGCCTGGGTCCGGCTGGCGAGATGGAGTTTCCCCAGGATATTGCCGACGTGGGTCCGGACGGTCGCCTCGCTGATGACGAGCTGGTCGGCAATCTGTCGGTTGGTGAGCCCCCGGGCGATCAGTCCGAGCACCTCGACTTCCCGCTCGGTCAGCGGGTCGGTGGTCAGGGGTTCTTCGGCTCGCCGCGCGATCTCCCGCAGAACCTTCTGGGCGATGGCGGGCGACAGCGGGTACTCGCCGCGGTGGACCTGCTGGATCGCCCGGACAAGATCCTCGGGTTCGGTGTCCTTCAAGAGATAACCCATCGCACCGGCTTTGATCGCCGGATAGAGTTTGTCGTCCGAGGCGAAGGTGGTCAGCACCAGGATTCGAACATCAGGGTGGCTGACCTTGATTTCGCGTATCGCCCCGGTCCCGTCCAGCTCGGGCATCACCAGATCCAACAGGATCACATCCGGGCGGGTCTGGTTGACCGCGCTCACCGCCTCTCGACCATTCGTGGCTTCGCCCACCAGTTGGATGCCAGGCTCGGTCTCCAAGAGGTGGCGGATCCCGGTCCGAACCACCGGGTGGTCGTCTGCGATCAAAACCCGGATCGGGTCGGCTATTGGGGCACCTCCAGCCGGATGCGGGTGCCCTGCCCGGGCTCGCTCTGCAGGCTAAGCTTGCCGCCGAGTTCTTGGGCCCGTTCGACCATCCCGCGCAGGCCGAGCCCGCCGCCGGACTGGGCGGCCTGGGTGTCGAAGCCAATCCCGTCGTCGGCCACTTCGAGCGCAACCTGCTCCGGCCCGATGTTCAATGAGACCGTGACCTGCTCCGCTCCTGAGTGTTTCAGCGCGTTGTTGAGCGCTTCCTGAATGACCCGGTAGAGCCCGGCTTCCAGGTTGTGGGGCAACCGGCCGTCTCCTTCGACTTCCAGGGAGGTGCGCACACCCGCCCGATCTTCGACCGATTCCAACCGACCCCGCAAGGCAGCGACCAGTCCTTCCTTTTCTAAATCTGGTGGTCGCAACTCGAAGATCAGCGATCGCATCTCATGCAGCGCGGCGTGGGCCGTCCGCCGGATCTCTTGCAATCGCTCGCCGACCAGCCCGACTTTCCCCTCGGCAAGCTTTCGAGCCGCCCCTTCGGACGACAACACCAACCCGTACAGCGCCTGAACTGCGGAATCGTGCAGGTCCCGCGCCATCCGCTGCCGCTCCTCCACCACCGCCAGTTGTTCGGCCTGAACGGCATACATCCGCAGTTGTTCGTGAGCCTCCTGTAAATCCGAGAGCAGCGCCTCGCTTCGGTGTTGAGCGGCAGTGGCCCGCCCGACCGCCCCGGCGTAGGCGCCGGTGAAGAGGTAGCCGCCGACGTAGAGCAGGCCGAGGGTGAGGCCGTTGAGCAGTCCTTGCCCCTGCACGAGACCGAAGAGCATGACTCCAATGAAAGCGCCGATCCAGGCGTACGCCTGGCGACCGGGCAGCCAGAGCACGGCTTGCCCGCTCAAGACCAGGCCAAGGGCGGCAGAGAAGAAGTGCTGGGGCGGCAGGAGCAAGATCACCAGCGCCAGGACGGTCTGAATGGCCAGATACACATGGAGGTATCGCGGAAACCGACTGGACGCCCATCGCTCGGTGGAATAGAGCAGCGCGAACAAGCCGAGCAAGCTGGCCGCAATCCACCTCAGCGGGTGCCCCGTGAGGAAGTATGCCCCAAGCGAACGGGCTCCTACGGCCAGGACAAAAAGCGACCCAAAGGCATAAAAGAACGCCGGCCTGTGCCGCAGAGTCCTCACGCCCGGATTATACGGTGCAAGGCGCGGAGCCAGAAATACGCAGTTTTGCCGATCTCCGCTGGCCGTCGTGGCCGTAGTATGGCGCGGCGGAGCCCTCCTGGCGGAGGGAACGGGGTCCTCCGTAAGCCGGTTTTAGCCGTAATACAGACCGATGCCCTGCACACCGGCGTGCATGGCTTGTAACCACCTAATAAAGAGGTCGGAGGACCTCCTATGTTCAAACCGCGCCTCTCCATCTCGGTTGTGATCCGAAGACTGCTCAGAACCACTCGCCCTTCGGGCAGGTTGCTGTGGGCCCTGCCGCTCGCGGCCTCGATCCTGGTTGGCTCCCTCGCGGCTGCTCCGGGAGTCCCTTCCGCGAGCGCCGCTTCGCAGCCAGACCAGACCAGCACCCCCACCCCCGGATCTGACCCGGCGCCGAGCTCGTCCCTCGAGTTCACTTCGCCGTCGGGTAAGTTACCGGCTCGCGCGGCGTCGGTGGCGGAAGCCCAGGCGTCCGGCGTCGATCTCACAATCTCCCCCAATCAAGACGGATG
>DASWKS010000048.1:0-4766 GCA_036396495.1 Gemmatimonadales bacterium | reverse complement strand
TCTCCCTGCTCCCTGCTCCCAGCTCCCAGCTCCCTGCTCCCTGCTCCCAGCTCCCTGCTCCCTGCTCCCTGCTCCCTGCTCCCTGCTCCCTGCTCCCTGCTCCCTGCTCCCGCTCCCTGCTGCCGTCTCTTGCTGTTACCGGACCGGCTGGCGCCGGCGCGGCAGGATGATCAGCGCGGCATTGGGACCGATCCCTGCATCCGCCAGGGTCGCGGTCTCGGAAACCTCCCAGCCGTGGTGTTTCACCAGAAACGAGTCGGGGGGCCGGGTCACCTGGGCCTGAGCCAGAGCCTGCTCCTTCACCTCAGCCACCCGGGCGTTGGGATCGGCCTCGATCAACACCTCGTCCCAGCTGTCGAGCACCATGACCCGGAGCGACAGCGGAGCGCTCACGCGGCGGTCTCGCGCGGGGCCGGTGGGAGGGTCGAGAGGAACCGCATCACCGATTGGTCGAAGAGCAGGGTCGAGGCCCGGACCTGGGTGTACTGACCCTGCGGAAACGTGGCCAGCGCGATTTCTTCCCCGCCCTGGCCCCGAAGCGTCAGCCAGGTGTCACCCTGTTTCTCGGGATAGGCGGCCTGGTGCGGCACCCGTTCAGCGAAGAATTGCCAGGCGCGCGCCAGCACCTCCGCGCCGTCGAGGGTAGTCAATGCCTGATGGACCATGAGGAAGTCAGCGACCACCCAGCTTCAGTATCGCGATCCCGGTAGGCTGAGCCGGAACGGCGATTGAGCCGGTGACGGTCAAGGTGGTGAGGTCCAGGACGTCGACGGCGCCGGGGTCGGCCCCGATCGATTCCTGGGAGATGTAGGCGTAGCGACCGTCGGGAGAGTACGCCACGCCATGGACGATCTTCTTGCTGGTCGTGATCCGCTTGAGCTCGGTAAGACTGGCGCCATCGAATATGCTGATGCTCTGGTCCTTCTTGTTGGTCACGATGATCCGGGTACCATCGGACGAGGGTTCGACATTGTAGGCCCCGGCACCGGTCGGCATCGCCTTGATCAGGCGCAGCGTCGCGGCGTCATAGACCTGCAGCTCGTTGCCGTAATTGCAGGCGACATAGAGCTTCGAGTCATCGGGCGCCACCGCCACGAAGGTCGCGGCGCATTCCTTGGCGACGTTGGCACTGGGTGGCACATCGGCCCCTCGCCGGGGCGGGCGGGCCGCCGCAGGCGACGGCTGGTGGCCGGTGTGGCCGCCGGCCGGCATGGCGTGGCCGGCTCCGACCCGCACCCGCCGCAGAATCTCGAAGCTGCCGGCGTCGAGCTCGAGAATCTCGTCGCTGTGCATACACGACACGTACACTTTGGTACCAGCCCGGTTGGCCTTGACTCCATGGGGCATGTCACAGGCCGGCAGATCGGTCACCTTGGTCATGCTGGCCACGTGCACAATCGACACCGGGTTGACCCGGGGCCGCTCACCATGGAAGTCCGAATTGGCGACGAAGGCCCATTCGCCGTCGGGCGAGAGCGCAATGGTGGTGGGAAAGAGCTCCACTTCGGCCCGCCCCAGCACGGTATCGGTGGCCGCGTCGAAGCGCCACAGGGTGCCGAACGGCACGCCGTGCGCGATCGTGACGAAGTAGGAACGCTGGTCCGGCGCGACCGCGATGTTGTGGGGACCATCCACGTCGGCCGGCATGATGCCCACCTGCACCACCCGCTCCTGGACCAGGCCACCCTTGCCGTCGGGCTTGAGCCAGGTGATGATATCGCCCGACTCACTCACCACGCCAACGAGATACGACCCGCTTGCCTGGGCCATCGCGGCGATCGGCACCAAACTCCCGGCTACCAGCAACGCCATCCGCAGATTGCGCAGATGACGCAGATGACCACGCGGGAGGCGCGCCAATTCTGCGGTTATGCAGCTGCTTTTCATGACAGCACCTCAATCGGCGTCATCTGCGTCATCTGCGGATCCATCGTCAGAACCCGACTTCCTTTGCCTCGACGACTGCCTGATAGGCGGCCCTGGGCCGGAAGAGATCACGCAGGCCCGCTTTCCGGGTCAGGACCAGCACCAGGTCGCCCGGAGGGGGCTCTTCCAATCCGTCGACCACCAGCAACGCGGGTAGCGCGGCGTCGGCGGGTACTTCGACCTGATAGTTTTTCCCGTGCCAGCCGAACCAGGCCGACTCGGGACGCGTGCGTACCACCTGCTCCAGAAAGTAATCGTCCTCGACCCGAAACACCCCGGCGGCGGCGACTTCTCCGTCGCGATAAAAAAGGGGATCGAATGATTCCCCGTCCTGCCGGGCGTAGTTCGACTCGGCCGCCCGATCCAGCGCCTCCAGGTCCGGTACCCGGGCCCGCCACTCCAGGTGATGCCGCACTTCATGGGTCAACGTCTCCCAGGCCTCTTCCCGCCAGTCGAAATCGGGATCCTGGTGGCCGGCCGCCTGGAACGAGCCATGGTAGAGCACCACCCGGCTCTGGATGTCCTCCAGCTCGCCGCCGGCCGAAGGCAGCGGGACGCATTCGCCCAGCGTATAGATCTCGGCCCGCACCGGGTGAGGGATGACTTTGGGGGAAACGACGATCTCGGCCACGCCGTTCAGGTACTCCTGAGGAAGCTCCGCGGCCATGCGGGACACCAGGGCTTCGAAATCGGAATAGCGCATCGGTCATTGATGATTGACGATTGACGATTGACGATTGACGGTTGTCCGGACCAGGCTCCGGCTGCTCAATCGGCAATCGTCAATCGTCAATGGCTTTCAGAGGCGTTCAGTCACGTAGCGCCGAACCGAATCAATTGCGATCCGCTCCTGGTTCATGCTGTCCCGTTCCCGCACCGTGACGGTCTGGTCCTGGATGGTCTGACCGTCGATGGTGACGCAGAAGGGCGTCCCGGCCTCGTCCTGGCGCCGGTAGCGCCGGCCGATGGCGCCGCTGTCGTCGTAGAAGGACGGAAAGCGGCTCCGCAGATCGTGGTGCAGCTTGAGGGCCACCTCGGGCATGCCGTCCTTGTTTACCAGCGGCAGGACCGCGGTCTTGATCGGCGCGACGGACGGATGCAGCCCCAGCACCACCCGGGTTTCGCCCTGGACCACTTCTTCCCGGTAGGCGTCGACCAGGAGGGTCAGCATCACCCGGTCGGCGCCGGCCGAGGTCTCGACGATATAGGGGAGGTAGCGCTGGTTGGCCGCCTGGTCGAAGTATTCCAGCTTTTTCCCGGAGGATTCCTGATGCCGGCCCAGGTCGAAGTCGCCCCGGTTGTGAATCCCCTCGATCTCATGCCATCCGAAGGGGAACTCATACTCGATATCGTAGGCCGCCCGGGCGTAGTGCGCCAGTTCGGTGCTGGTGTGCTGGTGCCACCGGAGCCGGTCGGGGTTGAGACCCAGCTCGCAATGCCAGGCCATCCGGAGCGCGCGCCACCGCTCGAACCATTCCTCGTCGCTGCCCGGCTTCACGAAGAACTGCATCTCCATCTGTTCGAATTCCCGGGTTCGAAAGATGAAATTCCCGGGCGTGATCTCGTTCCGGAATGCCTTCCCGATCTGGGCGATACCGAACGGCACCTTCTGGCGTGAGGAATTGAGCACGTTCTGATAGTTGACGTAGATCCCCTGGGCCGTCTCCGGCCGCAGGAAGACGACCGCGGCCTGCTCCTCCACCGGCCCGATGAAGGTCTTGAACATCAGGTTGAACTGACGCGGCTCGGTGAGGTCGCATTCCTTGTGCTCGCCGGGATGCTTGGACGGTTTGCGGGGACACTGGGCGTCCTCCAGCTTGTCGGCTCGGAACCGCGCCTTGCAGACCCGGCAGTCGACCAGGGGATCGGTGAAGCCGGCCACGTGGCCGGATGCCTCCCACACCCGCGGATGCATGAGGATGGCGGCATCGAGGCCCTCAATGTCGTCGCGCGCGTGCACCATTGTGCTCCACCAGTTTTCCTTGACGTTCTTCTTGAGCTCGACGCCCAGCGGGCCGTAGTCCCACACCGACCCGAGGCCGCCGTAGATCTCGGACGATTGGAACACGAAGCCCCGGCGTTTGCACAAACTGACCAGCTTGTCCATCACGGATTCGGGCATCGGGACTCCTGAAAGACCCCTCACTCAGACGGCGATGATCTGATCCCGTCGGGTTCCCACGCTCACATAGCGGATCGGGACACCGGCCAGCTGCTCCAGCCGGTCGAGATACACCCGGGCTTCCCGGGGCAGATCCGCCAGCGTCCGGGCCTCGCCGGTGGACCGTTTCCACCCGGCGAGGCTTTGATACACCGGGCGGGCCCGTTCCAGCAGTTCCACCCCGGCCGGGAATTCCTCGCACGGGTCCCCGTCGATCTGGTAGGCTGTTCCCACCGGGATCTCGGCGAAACTGTCCAGGACGTCCAGCTTGGTCACGGCCAGACCCGAGAGCCCATTCACCCGCGCCGCATAGCGCACCACGGTCGCATCGAACCAGCCGCAGCGGCGGGCCCGGCCGGTCACCGCGCCGAATTCGCCGCCCAGGCGGCGCAGCTCGGCCCCGCGCTCGTCGCTCGCCTCGGTCGGGAGCGGACCGTTTCCCACCCGGGTGGTGTAGGCCTTGACCACGCCGAGCACCGCGTCGATGGCGGTGGGGCCGATCCCCGCGCCCACCGCGGCCCCTCCGGCTGTGGTATTGGAGGAGGTGACGAAAGGATAGGTCCCGTGGTCCACATCGAGCAGAGCGCCTTGCGCCCCCTCCATCAGCACCCGATGTCCCGCCTTGATCGCCCGGTCGACCACGAGGCCGGTATCAGTGGTCAGGGGAAGCAGGCGCGGC
>DASWKS010000047.1:0-5200 GCA_036396495.1 Gemmatimonadales bacterium | reverse complement strand
GCCGGGACCGACCTGCTGGACGGTCCGATCGCGCGCCGGTTCGGCTCGTCGCGGTTCGGGGCCTTTCTCGACCCGCTGGTCGACAAGCTGTTCATGGCCGCGGCGTTCGGCGTGGTGCTCTTTTCGGGGGAACTTCGTTTCTACGAGATCATCGCGGTGCTGGCGCGGGACATCGTGGCGGCTGTCGCCTTCCTGGCGGTGACCGTGTTCCGCCGTCCGCTGTCGATCCCGGCTCGTCCGGGCGGGAAAGCGGTGACCGTGGCCCAGACGCTGACCATCACGGCCTTCCTCTTCGATTCACCCTTGCTGCGCCCGCTGGCCTGGGCCACCGGCGCGATCGCGCTCTATGCCATCTGGGATTACCAGCGGGTGGCCAAGCGGCAGGCGCGACCGGTCGGGCAGTAACCGGGTCCAGGGTCCCTGCCTATTCCGGTGTACTTTTCCCGCGACCCTTCCCTGTGACTTGTGACCCGATGGCCGACGAATCCAATATCCGGGTGATCCAAACCGCCTGGACCGGCGATCTTCGATTCGAAGGCGGCGCGATCGATGGGCCGAGAATCACCATCGACGGCGACAATACATCGGCGCCCGGCCCCATGCTGACGCTCCTGCTGGCGGCGGCCGCGTGCGCCGGAGCCGATATCGTGAGCATCCTCAAGAAAATGCAGGTCTCGCTGACCCGCTGTGAGGCAAAGCTCACCGGCCTGCGCGCGCCCGACCACCCGAAACGCTATCTCAACCTCCAGTTCATCTGGACCATCGCCGGCGAGGGACTGGACGAGGCGAAAGCCCGCCGCGCCATCGACCTCTCGATCGAGAAGTACTGCTCGGTACTCCATTCGTTGAATCCGGATATTCCGGTCAGCTACGAACTGCATCTCGGCTAGCCGCGACTCACGAGCTCGAAAACCGGCTCCGTGAGGATCATCTGCATTCTCGTCACCACGATCCTGGCGGCCGCGCGCGCCCTCACCGGACAGGTCCGCCACGAGCTGGGGATGCAGGTTACCGCGACCACCGGCCGGCCGGCGGCACTCGTGGCCGGGCTCGCGTGGGCCTGGCGCCCAGGATACCGCGATCGCCTGGTGCTGCACTCGGGGCTCGGGGTCGCGGAGCACCGCCTGGCGGCCCGGTCCGAGGTGGTGTGGCATTTTCTGCTCCAGCCCGCCGCTCCCTCGGGTGTGGGTGTTTACGGCGGGGCCGGTCTGGCGGGACAGGTCGCCCGGTCGGCGCGAGGATGGATCGTGGTGCTGGTCGGTATCGAGTCGAGGCCCGGAGGACGGTCGGGCTGGATGCTGGAAGCAGGGGTGGGAGGCGGGGTCAGGGTTGGCGCGGGATACCGCTGGCGGAAGTAGGCACGGGTTGCGAGCGCACATCGAGAGTGCCAGCGACAAAGCGCCGTCCTCCAAATGAGGGCGGCGCTCCCGCTATTTCAGCTCACGACTCGTGACTCGTGATTCGTGTCAGGAAACCGTGCCGGCGGGTTGGCGCCGAACTGGCTGACAGAACCGGTCGCCGAGGACCCGCAGCTCGGTGAGCTGCTCCTCGTTCAGATCCGGGTACCGCTCGGCCAGGTACTGCATGGTGTCATCCATCCAGGCCTTCTGTTGCTCCGCATCGGCTTCCACGACGCCGCACCGCAGGATGTGACTGAAAAGTTCGTCCCTGGCCTGGTCAAACAGGGACGGCGCCGAAGCGGGCGCTACGCGTGCCTTCTTCTTGTTGCTGTTCGTCATGCCCCTCTTCCTTGGGAGTGCAGATCGTCGCGAGCGCGAGCCACTCAGCGCCCAAATATAACAGCCGCCCGGGTCGAAATGCAACGCAACCCTCAGTGGCGCCACAACTTCACGGCGCGAACCGGGTCATTACATTTGGGCCTCACCATGGCCGACCACGACGAAGTGTACGGGGAGGCCCGCGCCGACCAGCTCGAGGATCTGCTGCGTTTCATCGCGCAACGCATCGAAGAGCTCGACCGAGCAGGCCGACTCCTCGCCGAAGCGCCGGAGCTGCTGCGGTTGTTGGGCGAGGCCCGCTCCGAGCTGTTCCACTACGAAGTGCGCAGCACCTACGACACGCCGGAGACGGCCGAGCACCGCCGGTTGGTCGAGGAAGCCCAGCAGGACCCCGATTTCCTGACCGATGACGACGACGACGAGGAAGACGAACCATGGCGGACCCCTCCCCTTTGAAGCGGTTCTACGCGCTGTTCGGGCTCATCGCCGCGGCCGGCATCGGGTTTCTCCTCTGGCAGATGAATCGGTCGTCGACACCGTCCATCCCGGTGCCAGTGACGGTGCAACCGTCGGATACGGCCGGGTTCCGGGGTTACGTGCTGGGAGACGATAGCGCCAAGGTGGAGGTGATCGAGTACGCCGACTATCAATGCCCGGCCTGCCAGCAGTTCGCCACGGTGGAATGGCCTTACGTGCGCGACCGGCTGGTCAGGGCCGGTAAGGTGCGCTGGGTGTTCCGGGACTTTCCGCTCTCCCAGCACCAGTGGGCCCGGCTGGCGGCCCACGCGGGGGCGTGCGGCCAGGAACAGAACAAGTTCTGGGAGCTCCAGGACGAGATTTTCGCCACCCAGCCGGAATGGCAATTCAGCCGGGATGCGGGCCCTACCTTCCGGACCGCGGCCCAGAAGGTGGGCATGGACGTCAGCGCCTATGACGAGTGCATGAACTCGCTCAAGTACGCCGGACGGATCCAGGCCTCGGCCAATGAAGGGGTGCGGCTCGGGGTCGGCTCGACTCCTACCTTTGTCATCGGGGGCAGGCTCTATCCTGGGCTGATTCCCTACGACCGGTTGCGGGCCCTGGTCGATTCGCTGAGCGCCTCACCATGAGCTTCCGCATGGGCGCCGCCGTGGCGGCGCTCGCCGGGCTCTTTGTTTCCGCGTACCTGTGGCTGTACAAGTTGGGGCAGATCGGTACCCTGACCTGTGGCACCGGCGGGTGTGAGACGGTCCAGCTCTCTCCCTACAGCCGGTTCCTCGGCGTGGAGGTGGCCGCCATCGGTGTCGCCGGCTATGCCGTCCTGCTGGGGCTGAGCCTGGCTTCACTCAGTCCTCGCCAGGCGAACTCGATCCGTCTGATCAACTGGCTGGTCCTGCTGAGCGGGGCGGCCCTGGGCTTCACCCTCTACCTCAAGTATCTCGAGTTCTTCGTCATCAAGGCGATCTGCCGCTGGTGCGTCGCGTCGGCCGTGTTGATCGCGATCCTCTTCGGGTTGGCGGTGCTGGAGCGGCGGCGGCTGGGACGGCAGCCGGCATGAGCGTTCCCGAGCACCGGCCGGGGCAGCAGCAACCGACCGGGAAGGCGCTGGCGGGGCTGGCGCTCGGTGCGCTGGGCGTGGTGTTCGGGGACATCGGGACCAGCCCGCTCTACGGAATCAAGGAAGGATTCTCCGGGCCCCACGCCATCGCCGCCACGCCCGAACACATCCTGGGCTTCCTCTCACTGGTTTTCTGGTCGCTGGTGTTCGTGATTGCCATCAAGTACCTCGGGTTCGTGCTGCGGGCCGACAACAATGGGGAAGGCGGGATCCTGGCGCTGACCGCGCTGGTCAGCGGGATCAAGCGGGACGGTCGAGTCCCCATGGTTGCCATACTCCTCGGCCTGTTCGGCGCGGCGCTCCTCTATGGCGACGGGGTGATCACGCCGGCCATCTCGGTGCTCGGGGCCATGGAAGGTCTGAGTGTGGTCACGCCGGCCCTGGAGCGGTATGTCCCCTGGGTGTCGGCCGTCATTCTGGCCGTGCTGTTCCTGTTTCAGAAGCACGGCACCGGCAACATCGGCAAAGTGTTCGGACCGGTCATCCTGGTGTGGTTCATCACCATCTCGCTCACGGGTGTGCGCGGCATCCTGATCGACCCGTCGATTCTGCGGGCGGTCAACCCGTTGTACGCCCTGGATTTCTTCCTGCGGGACGGCCTGCGGGCCTTTCTGGTTCTGGGAACCGTGGTGCTGGTGATCACCGGCGGCGAAGCTCTCTACGCCGACATGGGACATTTCGGGCGACGTCCCATCCGGGTGGCGTGGTTTTCGGTGGCGATGCCGGCGCTGATGATCAACTACTTCGGACAGTCCGCGCTGGTCCTGCACGACCCCCAGGCCGCCGAGAACCCGTTTTACCGACTGGCGCCGGAGTGGGCCCTCTGGCCGCTCATCGTCATCGCGACCGCGGCGGCCATCGTCGCCTCGCAGGCCCTCATTTCCGGAGCGTTCTCGCTTACCCAGCAGGCCATCCAGCTGGGTTACAGTCCTCGGATGACGATCGTTCACACCTCGAGCAGTCAGGTCGGTCAGATCTATCTCCCGGAGGTCAACAAGGCACTGGCCGTGGGGTGCATCGTACTGACCCTGGGCTTCCGGTCCACCTCGAACCTGGCCGCGGCCTATGGCATCGCGGTGACGGGCACGATGGTGATCACCACCCTCCTGTTCCACCGGGTCATGACCGAGGTATGGAATTGGCCCGCCTGGCGGGCGGGGCTGGTGACCGGAGTGTTTCTGGTGGTGGACCTGTCGTTCTTCGGAGCCAACATCGTGAAGATCGGTCAGGGCGGCTGGGTCCCCATCGCTGTGGCCGGTGGCGTGTTCGCCCTCATGAGCACCTGGAAGAGGGGCCGGGCAATCGTGCGGACGGCGTTGCGAGAAGGCTCGCTGCCGCTGGACCTGTTCATCCCAGACGTCGCCAAGCGGCAACTTCACCGGGTGCCTGGCACGGCCGTGTTCATGACGTCCGACGCGGCCGGTGCGCCGCCGGTGCTGCTGCACCACATCAAGCACAACAAGGTGCTGCATCAGCGCGTGGTCATCATGTCGTTCACCACCCGGGGGGTGCCCCACGTGCCCCGCGAGGAGCGGCTGGAGGTCCGGGAGCTGGGTGAAGGGTTCTGGGTGGTGGTGGGACACAACGGCTTCATGGAGACGCCCGACCTGAGCCAGGTTCGGGAGGGTTTGGCGGCCAAAGGCCTCGAGCTCAAACCGGCGGAGACGTCCTACTATCTGGGCCGGGAAACCCTGCTGCCCACCGGCTCGTCAAAGCTGGCCCGGTGGCGCAAGAAGCTGTTCATCGTGATGTCGCGGAACGCCCAGTCCGCGACAGCCTTCTTCGGGCTCCCGCCCAACCGGGTGGTGGAGTTGGGGGCGCAGATTCAACTGTGAGGTAAGAGGTGGGAGGGGGTAGGGGGGAG
>DASWKS010000046.1:0-2670 GCA_036396495.1 Gemmatimonadales bacterium | reverse complement strand
GGACGTGACGGGGAGATTCGAAGAACTTTCCCGGGACCACCAGTGTGGAGTATCGGTGCTGCAGATGATCCGCCAGGGCTTCGCTGTTGAAGGCCGGGGCCAGACGGGGGAAGATCACGTTGCCACCCGGGGGCAGGACGGCCTCGAGCCGCTGCTCTCGGATCAGGAAATCCGTGATCAGCTCGAGCCCGGAATCGAGCAGCCGATCGGCTCGCTGTCGAATGGCCTTCAGCTTCCTGAGGGCCTGGAGCGCCAGCTGTTCTCCCGGCGCCACGCCGTTGACGCACATCAGGTCGTTGATGCGCCGCACCCGCGCGATGATTTCCTCAGGTCCCAGAATCCATCCGGCCCGCAACCCATCGAGGCCATAGGCCTTGGTCAGGCTGTTGGTGGCAATCACGTTAGGCCCCGCGAGCACCGCCGATTCGGTGCCGGCCCGAAAGAGGCACTCGAGATACACCTCATCCACCACCAGCCACGCGCCCACCCGCCGGAGGATCGCCGCCATCCGGCCGAGCGCGGGAAGGTCGATCCGGGCGCCAGAGGGGTTATGGAGATTACTGACGAGCGCGACCCTGGTCCGCCGCGTGACCAGCGCCTCGAACCGGTCCAGGTCGATGGCATAGCCTTCCTGGAACCGACGGTCGAGCCGCCGCACCCGGCAGCCAAGCGCCTGGGGCAGGCGCAGCAGTTGTTCGTACGTCGGCCGCTCGACGATTGCCTCGACTCCGCGTTCGCCATCAATCGCGGAGCTGCAGGCGAGCCAATTGGCCATGCTGGCGCCGCCGGAGATGGGATAGACCTGGTCGGGGAGGACCCGATAACGGCGCGCGATGGCCCGACGGAGGGGCAACCAGCCGTAACCGGCCGGATGCTGGATCTCGATGGCCTTCCCTCGCGTGCCGAGCAGTGACACAGGACAGGGCTCGATGCCGCTGCGCGCCAGGTTGATGCGGGCGCTGGGCCTCGACTTGGCCCAACCCATATAGACGAACTCAGGGAACGTCACGGGCCGGCGCTCGGGCACGGAAGAGCAGCAAATACCCGGCGGCCGCGACCGCCAGGATCGCGGTGCCGGCCAGGGACTGGGCGGTGTAGGCCACGAAGCTGTTGAGCACGATCCCGGCGGCGGCCAGAACGAAGATCAGGGTCGTGACCGGATGCCCGGGCATGGACGCGACCCCCTCTCGCCCGGGATTCCGCCGTCGCAGCACGAACAGCCCGCCCACGGTCAACCCGAAGAAGAGCCAGTCGGCGAACACGACATAGGACAAGAGCTGGTCGAACGTGTTGGTGGCGAGCAGGATCACCGAGACCGCGGTCTGGAACCACAGAGTGAACGTCGGGGTGCGGTGCCGGGGATGGAGCCGGGCCGCTCGCTTGAGAAACAGGCCATCGGCCGCCATGGCGTAGTACAGCCGGGGACCAGTCAGGATGATGACGGACAGAAATCCCAGGCTGGAGATCAGGATCAGGGCGGCGACCAGCCTGGCTCCCGTTTCTCCGGCCACGGCGCGCGCCATGTCGGCGGCCAGGGCAGTGGACGCTCCCATCTGCTCCGGAGTCAGGACCCACAGGTAGGCGACATTGAGACCGAGGTAGAGCGCCACGACCACCGCCACACCCAGCACGTTGGCTCGCGGGAGGGTTCGGGCGGGGTCCTTGATCTCGGCCGCTACCGACGCGCAGTTCTGCCAGCCGCCGTAAGCGAACATGATGGGAACCAGCGCGGTCAGGAGCAGAGGAACGACCTCACGCCCCGGCGGTACGGTGAGGGAGGCAAAGTCGCTGACAGGCGCCCGGCCGCCGCCGAGGGCAAGCCCGATGAGGCCCACAATGCCGCCCACCTTGGCCGCCATCAGCAGGTTGTTAGTCCATTTACCGGCTCGGATTCCCAGCCCGTTGACCAGGGTCAGCAGGATAAGCACCAGCGCCGCCACCAGGCGGATGCCCCACGGCCCGAGGGGGACGAACCCGCGATCGACGTAGCTGGCGAACAGAATGGCGACCGCGGCCAGGGCCCCGCCGTTGATGATGAACAGCAACGCAACACCGTAGAGGAAACCCACCAGGGGGTGGTAGGCACTGGCGAGATAGCTGTACTGCCCCCCCACCCGGGGGAGCCGGGACCCCAGCTCGGCGTAAGCGAACCCGCCCAGCAGCGCCAACCCCCCGCCCAGAACCCATGCCAGGAGAATCAGGGAGGGCTGGCCCAGAATCCGGGCCACGTTGGCGGGATTGGCGAAGATACCGACGCCAATGACGGCACCTGCCACCAGAACCGAGGCATCGACCAGCCCCAACTCCCGGCGGAACCCAGCCTCGACGTCCGGCTCCGGCTTCAAAGAGCGACGGGACAGGTGGTAGACATGCCAGGATTGAGCATTGCGAAACAACGTATCCCGCGACTAGCCGACGCACCACTGGGGAGCACTATCCGGCATTCATCTTGCGGCCTCGCATGATCGTGCGACCGAGCCGTTGCCCAATGTGCTCCAATTCGGATCGGTTGGCGTCCGTAAATATGCGGTGGGGATGCTAGACGATCACAAGGAGGGATGCCCCATGGCGCTCCCAGTTTCCCTACGATTGTTGCTCGTAGACGATGACCCGGATCAGCTGGAAGTCGTCCGGGACGTGCTGGAACCCGAAGGCATCACGGTGGCTGGA
>DASWKS010000045.1:0-4934 GCA_036396495.1 Gemmatimonadales bacterium | reverse complement strand
CCGCCACAGCGCAGACCCCGCCAGTGACAGAAGCCCGTTTGGATACCCGTCGGGCCCAGGCGTCGCGGCGGGAACTGGAAGCCAGCCTCGCGCAGATCGACACCATCCTCAAATCTCCGGGGTACAGCTCCCGGATCCGGGAGGCCAAGCGGCGGGAGGCGGCCCTCATTCGAGACCGACTCACCGAAGGCGACCTGCAAGTGGGAGATCAGATCGCCTTGTCGGTCCTCAACGAAGAGGCCTTCACCGGTACCTTCCTGATCCTGGCCGGGCGAGTGCTCGCCCTTCCCGGGTTGCCCGGCATCCCGCTCCGCGGAGTGCTGCGTTCCGAAGCCGAGCAATACCTGACCGAGCAGTTAGGCAAGTACGTCAGAAACCCTTCGGTCAAGGTGACCACGTCCATTCGCCTGGCGGTGCTGGGTTCGGTGAGCAAGCAGGGCTTCTACCAGGTGCCGGCCGACGTTCTGATTTCGGACGCGATCATGGTGGCCGGAGGCCCGATCGGAGAAGCCAATCCCAACAAGAGCCGGATCCTCCGCTCGGAAAACGAGATCCTGAGTCGAGAGGAAGTGGCCCAGGCGATCGTCCAGGGCGCAACGTTGGATCAGCTCAACCTGAGAGCAGGGGACCAGATTTTCGTCGACGAGGACGCCCGCAAGCCCGGCAGTTTTCGGACGGTCCTCGCGGTGGTTGGGGCGGTGACCTCGGTGGCCTTTCTCGCCACCCGGCTCTTCTGAGCGTTGGGCCATTCAGCCATGGAACCCCCCTCTTCCATCGCCGCCTCCACCAGTACTCCGGCCTCCGCCGGCCGGGCGGCTGAGGCGGACCGGGGACGGACCGGAGCTGTCTACGCGGTGCACCCGGGGCGCGCGGGGCTGGCCGGTCCGCGGCGGATCCTGAATGTCCTGATGGCGTTGCTGCTGCTGGTGCTGACCGCGCCCATCTGGCTGGTGATCGCTCTCGCCATCAAACTCAGCTCCCGTGGTCCGGTGCTCTACCGTCAGACCCGGGTCGGCCTGGACCAGCGCCGCAGCGGCATCCGCCCCAACGATCCGCGCCGGCGCTCCGACGTGGGCGGCAAGCCCTTCACGATCTACAAATTCCGCACCATGCGGCTGGACGCCGAAGACGGCACCGGCGCAGTGTGGGCCTGCCACGACGACCCCCGCATCACGATGGTGGGACGGATCCTGCGTCAGTACCGGCTGGACGAGCTGCCCCAGTTGCTCAATGTGCTGCGGGGCGAGATGAACCTGGTGGGACCGCGGCCCGAGCGGCCCAGCATTGTAACCGAACTGCGCAAGGAAATCCCGTACTACCAGCAGCGCCATCGTACCCTGCCGGGGATCACCGGTCACGCTCAGGTCAACCTGCAGTACGACGCCTCGCTGGAAGACGTCCGGAAAAAGGTCGACCACGATCTGGAGTATCTTCGCAAGGCATCGGCCTGGGAGGATTTCAAGATCATGGTGAAGACCATCCCGGTGATGCTGTTTCGCCGCGGTTCCCGATAACTTTCAGGCGTGACCCTTCCCGCCACTACCCTCCCCGGCGACCGTACCGGCCGCCTGGACCTTGCCACGCAACTGCCTCTCTGGCTGGCGCTGGCCGCCTTTGTCCTGCTCTTCGCCAAGCCGGCCGGGCTGCTGCTGCGGGATTGGTGGAGCGACCCGGAGGCGGGCCACGGATTGCTGCTGGGTCCGGCGGCGGCGTGGCTGGTGTGGAAGCGCGGGTTGCTACCCGAGCGCACCCGCAACGTGGGATTGGGATTCGCGCTCCTCCTGGGGGCGGTGCTCCTCCGCCTGGCGTCGGAGCTGGCGGCGGAGCTGTTCATCATGCGATTCTCGATGGTCATGGCCGCGGGCGGGATGGTGGTGTATTACCTGGGCCTCCGGCAGGCGCTGGCCTGGTGGCTGCCCTTCACCCTGCTGGTGCTGGCGATCCCCCTTCCCGAGCTGATCCGCAGCACCCTGGCCCTCCCCCTCCAATTCAAGGCCTCCCAGCTGGGCGCGACCCTGCTGGAGTGGCGCAATGTCCCGGTCCGGTTGGCGGGGAACATCATCCAGCTGCCGGGGCACCGGCTGTTCGTGACCGAGGCGTGCAGCGGACTGCGCTCGCTCACCGCCCTGCTCAGCCTGGCGCTCCTGATGGGCGGGATCTGGTTACGGTGGCCGGTGCTGCGCGCGGCTCTGCTCCTGAGCGCCGTCCCGATCGCCGTGGCGATCAACGGCGTCCGGGTCTTCCTCACCGGCTTCCTGGTGTATTACGTGGACCCGGCGCTGGGACAGGGATTCATGCACCTGACCGAAGGCTGGCTGCTCTTCGTGGTTTCGTTCGGCCTGGTCGGGGTGGCGGCGTATGGCATGACCTGGATCGACCGGTGGCGGGGGCGGCGGCAGGAGGTGGCGAATGCCTAACAGCGTGATGCGATTGGTCCCGGTGGGCATCCTGGGCGTCGGCTGTGCCTTGCTGCTCAAGATCGGGGGTCAGTCGAAGACCGGACTGGTCGGCACTCTGGACGGCATCCCCCCGGAAATCGCCGGGTACCGGGGACGCGACCAACGCGTCAACGAGGAAGAACAACGGGTCGCGGGGATGGACAGCTACCTGCTGCGCATCTATCAGCGCGACTCGACCGACGGCTTTTCCCTGTACGTCGGCTATTACGAGGCGCAGACCCAGGGGAAGACCATTCACTCCCCCAAGAACTGCCTGCCGGGGGCCGGCTGGGAGCCGGTGGAAAGCCGGCCGCTCACGGTGGCGCTCCCGACCGGCGAGATGACGGTCAACCGCTATCTGCTCGAGAAAGGCTCCAGCCGCGCCATCGTGTATTACTGGTACCAGGGCCGCGGCCGGGTGTCCTGGAACGAGTTTGCGGTAAAATGGGAATTGCTCCGCGACAAGGCGCTGCACGGCCGCAGTGAGGAGGCCCTGGTCCGAATCGTGGTGCCGTTGCGGCCCGACGCGGTTGCGTCGGCCGATTCGGTGGCGTCGGCCGCCGCGCGGGAGATCGTTCCGGCCCTCTTCGGCATCCTCGCTCCGCTGTCGCCTTCGCGCGAGTCCTGACCCACCACCGGCACTCGTGGCTCGCATCAATCTGATCGGTTGGAGAAACCAGGCCGGACTCTCGCGTGACCTCGCGCTGCTGCAGGACGTCCTGACCGGCGCGGGACACGAGGTGCGGGTCAACGGCCTCACACCACCGCGCCGGCTCAAGCGCTTGTGGCTCCGGCTCCGATCCGGAGGACCTCCCTGGGACCTCGCCATCTTCGTCGAGAAAGTGGTGCCGTCCTGGATGGAGCTGGCCCGCCACAACGTGCTGATTCCCAACCCGGAATGGCTGGAGGAGACACCTGGGCTGCGGCGAGTGGATGCGGTCTGGACCAAGACGCGGTTCGCCTCGGAGGCCCTCGGCAACCTCGGCTTGCCCCTGCGGGAGATCGGATTCAGCACCCTCGACCGGGGGCACCTGGCACCGGAACGGGACGGGACACGGCAGTGGCACTGCGCGCTTCACGTGGCGGGCCGGAACCGGACCAAGGGCACGGCCCCAATCCTCGATATCTGGCGGCGCCATCCGGAGTGGCCCAGCTTGACGGTGGTGGCCGCCTGGAGCGAGCCACAGTCGCGGCCGGCCGATCTCCCCCCGAACATCCAGCTGGTCGATCATTTCCTGGATGACACCCGACTGGCCGCGCTGCAGCGCCAATGCGGCTTGCACCTGTGCCCCTCCGAGGTGGAAGGCTTCGGGCACACGCTGGTGGAAGGCATGAGCGTGGGAGCGGTGGTGTTGACCACCGACGCGGCCCCCATGAGCGAGATCGTGGCCCCGACCCGGGGCTTCCTGGTCCCGGCCCAGAGTCTTGAACCGATGCGGCGGGGGCACCGGGCTCGAGTAGAGCCGGCGCTGCTGGAGGAGGCGGTCGCCCAGGTCCTCGGGCTGCCGGAGTCACGGCTTCAGGAAATCGGGCGGGAGGGTCGGGACTGGTTTGAGGCCAATGATCGAGCCTTCAGGCAACGGTTGGTGTCGGCGGTCGAAGCGTTGCTGCTGCCCGACGCTCGAGCCAGCCACTGAGCGCGAGACCCAGGCTCAACGCCACGGCGCTGGCGAGCGGGCTCCCGGGGCGAACTGTATCAATGGACTGAGGCAGGATTAGTGCCGCGTGCCGGCCAAAATGCAAGCCGCCCCGAAACTCGCGGGGCGGCGGCACGCTGGCGGATGGGAAAGCTCAGGTCCGGGCGCGGCGGCGGCGCTGAATGATGCCGGCGCCCGCCAAGCCGACCAGCCCCGTGGCGAGCAGCGCCATGGACAGCGGTTCCGGGGTGACGGTGACTTCGACCAGGTAGTCGTTGTAGTCGGAGTCGAAGAAACCACCGTTAGGCAGCACCGAAAGCTGGTTATCCTCGGCACCGACCAGGTAGTTGGGGCTGCCCCACTGATTGAGCCCGCCCTGGAACAGCGCAAACTGCTGGAACGACGCGCTGGTGAAACCGCCGGTGGCATCGGAGCAGTCGGTATTGGGACCCACGCAGCCGCCGGTCGCGGGGTTGAAGCTGTTCCTGATGAAGAAGCCCCAGTCGCTGCCGTTGGCCACTTGGAACTGCGAGTTGATGCTCTTGGCCCCGAACGTCGGAATGCTGGTGAAAGCGTAGATGAAGCCACCCGCGCCGTCCGGCACGCGGGTGAAGATCCCGAACTCACTCAGCTTGCCGGCCAGCGACCCGACCAGTCGGAGGTTGTACCCGTACCCGCCGGAGAACATGAACGGCGCCGGGTCTGAACCGGCCGCCCCGGACCAGCCGCTGCCACCGGCGAAGCCACCCTGGTTGGCCAGGGTGCCTGCCGCCTGATTGGCGCATCCCGCAGCCATGCTGCCGAGGGCGAAGAAGCCCGCGTTGCAGTCGGTATTGGCGCCGCTCGCGTCGGCGGACGT
>DASWKS010000044.1:0-16672 GCA_036396495.1 Gemmatimonadales bacterium | reverse complement strand
CGCCGCCGGCCGAACGGCTGGTCCGCATCACCCACTCGATGCAGTCTCTGCGGGGACTGGCCGGCTTGGCGGAGCTGGCCCCCCTCCCCGATCTGCTCGACGCCACCGACACAGCGGTGCGCGAGCTGCAGCGCTACCCGGCTCTGCCCCCGGGCGCGGCCGAACTCTGCGCGACCGCTGCCGACGCATTCGGCCGGGTCGCGCGCGAGGTGGCCGAGCGAGGTCACCCCGATCCGGAGCTGGGTGAAGCCCATCGCTTCGCCGACCAGTTGTTGCGAACCCTGGCGGGGAGCGAAGTGGTGGTGTCGATCGACACCCTGGACGGGGGCGCGCCGGTGCTGCAGCGGCCCGAGCAGCGCTTCGCGGAGCCGGTCGACCTCGCCTCGCTCGGCGAACGGCTCCGGGCCGGCGCCGATCAGCTGCGCGACGCCCCTGGCCGGGCCGCCGCCCGGTTGCAGGCGCTGGTCCTGCTGGCCGTTCTGCGCGACGCTCCCGGCGGATTGGGCCGCCGTCCGGCGGGCCGTCTGGTTGCCCGCCTGGTGGAATCGCTCACCGACGCTGCCGCTAACGGCGACCTCACCTCGCTGGCACCGGCGCTGGATGCGGCGGGACAGGCGCTGGCCGAAGGAGCCCGGGGAGATCTGGAGGCGCTGGAGGCGAGACTCGATGAATTGAGCGGTGAACCCGAGCCGGTACCGATCGAGCAGTTGCTCGAGGTCGAAACGGTGGTCGAGATCGCCGACCTGGCGCCGGCTCCGGAGCGACCCGCCCTCGACATCCCCATTGATCGGACTCGCCTGGAGCGGAGCCTTTCACAGTACAGCCGCATGGTGCGCGAGGACGCCCCGGTCCCGCCCCTCTCGCCGGCGCTCGTGGCACCCGTCGCGGAGCCGCCGCTTCCGGTCCCTCCACCGCCACTCGAACCGATCGAGTTCGAGGAAATAGAGCTGGAGCCGGTAGCCATCGAGCTGCTCGCGCCCGACGAGGAGCCGGTTCCCATCGAGCTGCTCGCGCCCGAGCCCGAGCCGGTTCCGATCGAGCTGCTGGCCCCGGAGGAGAGCCCCACCGGCGTGGTGCCGATTGAGAGCCTGCTCTATTCCGGCCGGGCCGCGTTGGAGCGGGCGGACCAGGTTCGGCAGCTGCTGGAAGGCTCGCTCCGCACCGCATCGGACGAACTGGATCGGGTCGAGCCGCTGGTGCGCGAACTCCTGGACCTCGTCCCGCTCGCGCTTGCCGACGGCGACTGACGCCGGCCGGGGCCGCGGGCGCCATACCCTCGCCATCCTGCTGGGACTGGCGCTGTCCGCGGTCCTCCTCTGGTGGGCCATGCGGGGCCTGCGCCTGGCCGACGTGTGGACCCATATCCGCAGCGCGCCGCCCGGCCCGCTCCTGCTGGCCGTATTCCTCGCGACCCTGACCTTCCCGCTCAGGGCACTCCGTTGGCGCATCCTGCTCCGGCTCCACGACGGCACTCCGCTCCCGCTGGGCCCGGCCTGGCACGCGCTCGCCATCGGCTACATGGCGAACAACCTCCTGCCGCTCCGCGCCGGCGAGCTGCTGCGCGCCTTCGCCGCCTCCCGGCTGGCACCGGTCCGGATGAGCACGGCGTTCGCTTCGGTGGCGGTGGAGCGGGTGTTCGACGCGCTGACGGTCGTCGCGATGCTGGTCGTGGCCCTGCTCACCGCCGATCTGCCCGAGAACATCCGCTTCGGCGAATTGTCGGTCCCGGCGCTGGCCCGCCGGATCGGAATTCTCGCGGCGGTGGCGCTCCTGGCCGCGGCGCTGGTGCTGGCCCGGCCCGATCCCGCGGCCCGGCTCCTCGAACGGCTGGTACCGTGGCCGGCGCTCTCCCGACGCCTGGTGGGGTTGTTGTACGGCGTGCGGGACGGCCTGGCCGCCCTTCGTTCACCGGCCCGGTTGCTGCTGTTAGGCGCCTGGTGTGTGGCGGTGTGGTGTGTGAACGCCGTCAGCTTTCAGGCCCTGTTTCCCGGCTTCGGCATCGACCTGGGCTTCGCCGGCGCGATCCTGGTGCAGAGCATGATCGTCTTCCTGATCGCCGCGCCCTCCACCCCCGGCTTCGTCGGCACCTTCGAGGCCGGCATCGTGACCGCACTGGCGCTCTACGGCATCCCCGGCGACCGGGCCCTGGCCTACGCCCTGACCTACCACGCGGCGACCTTCCTTCCCATTACCCTGCTGGGATTGTGGTCGACCACCCGTACCATCGGCTGGGGCGAGCTCAATCGGGGACGGACCCAGGAACTGGGGAACCGCCCCGCGTGACCGCTCCGGTCACGGTCGAGGCTCCGGCCAAGCTCAACCTGTTCCTGCGGGTGCTGGGACGGGAGGTCGACGGGTACCACAGCATCGAGACCTTGTTCCTGCGGATCGGGCTGGCCGATCAGTTGGTGGCGGAGGCGCGCCCGGCCGCCGGAGTGTCCCTCACCGTGGAAGGGCCCGACCTGGGACCCGAGCGGGAGAACCTCGCGGTCCGGGCCGCCGAGCTGGTGCTCGCGGCGCTCCGTCCCTCCTTCGGCGTCCAGCTCCACCTGGTGAAGCGCATTCCGGTGGGGGCCGGACTCGGCGGCGGCTCCGCCGATGCGGCGGCCGCCCTGCAGGCGGTCAACGCACTGGGCGGCCACGCGGTGCCCCGACACGAGCTGTTCCAGCTCGCGGCCCGGCTGGGATCCGATGTGGCGTTCTGTTTTTCCGGGGCGTCGCTGGCGCTGGGGTGGGGACGGGGGGAACGGCTCTTCGTGGTGCCGCCGCCGGCCCCGGCCCCGGTGCTGCTGCTCTCCCCGCCCGTGCCGGTTCGCACCGCTTTGGCCTATGCCTGGGTGGACCAGGCCCGCGAAGCGGCCGGCCGCCGCGGGAGCATCGCCCTCGATCTCGCCGCGCTGAGCACCTGGGGCAGCATCGGCCGAATGAGCGGAAACGACTTCGAGGCGCCGGTCTTTGGTCGCCATCCCGAGGTGCGCGCTGCGTTCGAGGCCGTCGCCGGGACCCACCCTCTGATCTGCCGCATGAGCGGCTCCGGGTCCACGGTCTTCGGGATCTACCGCAATGTCCGCGACCGGGACGACGCGGCGATGATGCTGGGCAAACGGTTCGGCCGCGTGAGCACTACCGAGACCCGCTAGATTGGTAACTTTGCTCATGCCGACCCATCTGCGATCGGCATTGGGCACTGGGCACTCTTACGTCGTTCTGCCCCTTCGTCCAATGGCAGGACACCGGACTTTGGATCCGGGAATGGTGGTTCGAGTCCACCAGGGGCAATCTCCCTTCCCCGCTTCACAACCCCGTCCCTAGTTCCGAGTGCCACGGGACC
Source organism: Gemmatimonadales bacterium (assembly GCA_036396495.1). GTDB lineage: Bacteria > Gemmatimonadota > Gemmatimonadetes > Gemmatimonadales > GWC2-71-9 > SZUA-320. Next base: position 13,341 of record DASWKS010000044.1, on the reverse strand, counting down.
GGGTGCGGTGCCGAGTCGGTTCACCGAGACCCGGATGCCGCGGCGCGCCTGGCGGATGGGACCTGGCGCCGCACTCGGCACCCAGCACCGCACCAGGTACCTGGCACCAGGAACCGGGAACGCGGCGTGCCATATCCCTCCCGCTAACCATCAGCTACCGTTAGCTTTGCCCCGCCTCGACCAGCCGACGGCGTAGCCTTCGAATTGGTTGACCAGAACCCTCATGACCGCTTACCTTTGGGGGCTGTGGAAATGAAGGCTACCGCGCTCTCGCGCGCGCCATTTCTTGTGATGAGCGGGTCGGCCAATCGGCTGCTCGCCGAGGAACTGGCGCAGCACCTGGAAACCCAGTTATGCCAGGTGACGGTCCGCCGATTCGCTGACGGGGAAATCTTCGTCAAGATCGACGAGAACGTCCGCGGCCGTGACGTCTTCATCGTGCAGCCGACCAATCCGCCGGCTGAGAACATCCTCGAGCTGTTGCTGCTGATGGATGCGGCCAAGCGGGCCAGCGCGGCCCGGATCACCGCGGTCATTCCCTACTTCGGGTATGCCCGCCAGGACCGCAAGGATCAACCCCGAGTGGCCATCAGCGCCAAGCTGATGGCCAATCTGGTCTCCCAGGCGGGCGCCGATCGGGTGCTGGCGATCGACTTTCACCAGCATCAGCTGCAGGGGTTTTTCGACCTGCCCGTCGACCATCTGTACGCGGCGCCGGTGTTCGTGAGTCACTACCGGCAGAAGCAGTTCACCGAACTGGTGGTGGTGGCATCCGATGTGGGCGGCGCCAAGATGGCGCGCGGGTTCGCCAAGCGTCTCAATGCCTCCCTGGCCATCATCGACAAGCGCCGCACCGCGGCCAACGTCGCGGAGGCGGTGAACGTGGTGGGTGAGGTCGAAGGCCGGGACTGCATGATCCCGGACGACATGATCGACACCGGCGGGACCATGACCGAAGCCGTGTACGCCCTCAAGCGGCTCGGCGCCGGCAAGATCTACATCTGCGCTACCCATGCTTTGTTGTCCGGCCCGGCCTGCGAGCGGCTGTCGCAGGCCCCGGTTGAGGAAATCGCGGTCACCAATACGATCGCCCTGCCGCCGGAGCGGAAAATCGAGAAGCTGAAGGTGCTCTCGATCGCGCCGCTCCTGGCCAAGGCCATCGGATATACCCACAGCGATCTCTCGGTCAGCTCGCTGTTCGAATAGGAAGGAAGACTGATATGGCCACCCAGGCGACACTCACGGCGGAGCCCCGCTCCACCACTGGCAAGGGCGCGGCCCGTGCGCTCCGGCGCGCCGGCCGGATCCCGGCCATCATCTACGGCCACAACCGGACGCCCGAGAATCTCGCGGTGGACGTCGTTGAAGCTGCCCGCCTGATCCAGACCATCGGCGCCGCCGCCGCGATCATCGAGGTGAGCGTGGCCGGGCGTGAACCGGTCAAGGTCCTGATTCGTGAAGTGCAGCGCAACCCGGTCCGTCCCTCCGACCTGCTGCACCTCGACCTGTACGAGATCAGCGCCGACGAGAAGATCGTGGTCGAAGTCCCGGTCCACCTGGTCGGAGTGCCGGACGGCGTCCGCAACAGCGGCGGCGTGCTCGATCACCTGCTCCATAAGCTCGAGATCCGGGTCTTCCCGCGGGACATCCCGGAGCACATCGAGGTCGACGTGACTACCCTCACCATCGGGCACCAGGTGTTCGTCCGGGATGTGACGGTGGCCAATGCGGAAGTCATGAACGACCCCAATCAGCCGATCTGCACGGTCGTGCCGCCGCGGACCGAAACGGTTGAGGTCCCGGCGCCGGTCGCTGAGGTGGCCGAACCCGAACTCATCCGGAAGCCCAAGGCGGAAGAGGAAGCCCCCGCCGAGGAGTAACTCCTGCGGACCATTCTGGGTCTCGGCAATCCCGGTCCGGAGTACGCCGAGACCCGCCACAATGCCGGGTGGTGGCTGGCCGATCATCTGGCGGCGCGGTGGGGCCTTGGCGCGTGGAGGCGGGAACGGTTCTACCGCATCGTCATCGGCGAGCGGGAGGGCCGGACGGTCCGGCTGGTCAAACCGTTGACGTACATGAACCGGAGCGGGGCGGTACTCGCCCCGCTTCACGCGTCGGGCGAATTCGATCCGGCCACCGAGCTGCTGGTGCTGGTCGACGAGGCCGCCCTGCCGGTGGGCCGCTTCCGGCTGCGGGCCATGGGCTCCGCCGGCGGTCACAACGGACTCAAGAGCATCGAGGCCGCGTTGGGAGGTCGAGAATACGCCCGGCTGCGCATCGGTGTCGGCCCGATGCCCGAAACCGGCGACGACCTGGCGGACTACGTGCTCGACATCATGCCCTCGGATGAGCGCACCGCGGTCACTCAGCTCCTGGACCCGATGTCCGAAGCCGTCGAGTGCTGGTTGGCCGAGGGGATTGAACCCGCCATGAATCGATTCAATCGGAGGGAGAACCCGTGACCCAGTACGCGCTCTACGCAGCGCTCGGCGGCCTGGGCGGCCTGGTCGTCGCTTTCCTGGTGTACCAGTACATCCGGCGCCAGCCCGACGGGTCGGATGTCATGCGGGACATTGCCGGGCTGATCGAGTCGGGCGCGATGGCCTTCCTGCGGCGGGAATACACCATCCTGTTGCCTTTCCTCCTGATCGTGGCCGCCCTGCTCAGCCTCGCGGTGGGCACCCGCACCGGTGTCGCCTACGTCTTCGGGGGACTCTGCTCCATCGCGGCCGGATTGTTCGGCATGAAGGCCGCCACCAAGGCCAACGTCCGGACCGCCGAAGCGGCCCGCAGCAGCGGCCAGGGCAAAGCCCTGCGGATCGCCTTCAACGGCGGCGCAGTCATGGGTCTGGCGGTGGCCTCGCTCGGATTGATCGGCATCGGGACGGTGACCTACCTGGTGCTCCCGGCCGGCGCCCTCGATTTCCAGACCTACAAGGCCTTCTCCGAGATCATCTCCGGCTACGCCATGGGCGCCTCGTCCATCGCCCTCTTCGCCCGGGTGGGCGGCGGCATCTTTACCAAAGCGGCCGACGTCGGCGCCGACCTGGTGGGCAAGGTCGAAGCCGGCATTCCTGAGGATGACCCCCGCAATCCAGCCACCATCGCGGACAACGTCGGCGACAACGTGGGTGATGTCGCCGGCATGGGGGCGGACATCTTCGAGAGCTATGTCGGGGCCGTCATCGCTACCATCGCGCTGGCCGCCACCTCGCCGGCGATTCAGGACGCCATGCGCGCCAACGCGGTGCTCTTGCCAATCCTGATGGTGCTGGCCGGGCTGGGCTGCTCGGTGGTCGGGATCGGCGCCATGAAGCTGCTGGAAAAAGGCTCGCCCGCAGGTGCCCTCCGGCTGACCACCTTCATCGCGGCCGGGCTGTTCATTCTCGCGGCGTGGTTCCTGACGGCGGCGTTCCCGCTCGGGATGGCCGCCCGGCCGGCCATGGGGCCGTTCTGGGCCGTCGTGGCCGGCACCGTGGCCGGCATCGCCATCGGGCTGGTGACCGAGTACTTCACCGCCGGCAAGCCGATCCGCGATATCGCCAAGGCCTCGCTCACGGGACCCGCCACCAACATCATCGCCGGACTGGCGGTCGGCATGATGAGCGTGCTGCTCCCGCTCCTGTTGATCTGCGCGGCGATCTACGTCTCGTTCTGGGCGGCCGACCTCTACGGCATCGCCATCTCCGCCGTCGGCATGCTCGCCACCGTGGGCGTGACCATGACCGTGGACGCCTACGGCCCGATCGCCGACAACGCGGGCGGCATCGCCGAGATGAGCCATCTCGGCAAGGACGTCCGCAAGATCACGGATGGACTGGATGCGTTAGGCAACACGACCGCCGCCATCGGCAAGGGGTTCGCGATCGGCTCGGCGGCGCTCACGGCACTGGCGCTCTTCTCCGCCTTCGCGACCGCGGTGACGCCCGAGGGCCAGGTGCTCTCGCTCGACCTGCTCAACCCGATGGTGGTGATCGGCCTCTTCATCGGCGGGACCCTGCCCTTCGTCATCGGCGCTCTCACCATGACCGCGGTGGGACGGGCCGCCGCCGGGATGGTCGAGGAGGTGCGGCGCCAGTTCCGCGAGATCAAGGGTCTGATGGAGGGCACCGCCAAACCCGACAGCGCCCGCTGCGTGGACATCTCGACCCGAGCGGCGCTGCGGGAGATGATCCTGCCGGGCGTGACCGCCGTGGCCGTGCCGGTGCTGGTCGGGGCGACGTTGGGGGTCCAGGCGCTGGGCGGTCTCCTGGGCGGGGCGACCCTCTCGGGCGTGATGCTGGCGCTGTTCATGGCCAACGCCGGCGGCGCCTGGGACAACGCCAAGAAGTACATCGAAGGCGGCGAATACGGCGGCAAGGGCTCCGACCCCCATAAGGCCGCCGTGGTGGGCGACACCGTGGGCGATCCGTTCAAGGACACCTCGGGACCGGCCATGAACATCCTGATCAAACTGATGAGCGTGGTCTCCCTGGTCCTGGCTCCCTGGTTTGCGTCCCTGAACTGATCGCCCTCGATCGTCGCGCTAGCGAGCCGCCCGAGGGCCGGAGCTATGCTCCGGCCCTCACTGCCTTCCGGCGGGCCGGCTGGGTGTCTCGGGCGCCGTTGCCTTTTCGACTCTGCCGACGAACATGGGTGAGCAGACCTTGCAGCATCCGGCCGATCTCATCGCACCGAGCGCTCAGCTCGCTCCACTGCTCCGCCGCCAGAAACCCCAGATCGCGGGCGACGAGGAGCTGATAGTGAACCGCCCAGAGCGACCCTCGCGCGATCTGAAGAAACCGTCCCATGTCCCCTTCTGATTGACGGTCGCTGCCCTCGACGATGCTCGACGCCAGGGAAATCGCCGACCGCCGCAGTTGGGCGGCCAACCCGTCCCGCTCGTCGGTCGGGAACCGTTCCGTCTCATGCATGACCGACAGACAGAGTTGATGTGCCTTCTCCCACACCTTGAGTTGCTTGTAGTCGCCCATTGAGGCCTCGAGAAGTGAAAGTCGAGATAGAGATGGCACAATTCGGCGCCGAGCGGTAACCGGAATAGCGCATGCGGGTGCAAAACGAGGCAGCCATCGCGATCATACGGGTTGAAACCGTGGTCCGGGCCCGCTTCGTCAGGCCCGCAGGATGGAAGCAGTCGCGTGAAGGCTCCAATTGGAGGGCACGGACATGGGGCGAATCCCGAGGCGGGCGTTGCTACTGGCGGGCCTGCTGCTTCTTCCGGCCGGCCTGGCCGCTCAGTCTTCCATCGCCGGTCGGGTGCTGGACGACTCTACCAGCAAGCCGATTGCCGGCGTCGAGCTGCTGATCCAGGCCCTCGACCGCCGCACCGTTACGGACACCGCCGGCGCGTTCCGGTTCGACAATCTGACCAGTGGCATCCACTTCGTCCTGGTCCGGCGGATCGGGTTTCGGCCGGTCCAGCTCCGGGCCATCCTGGTGGCCGACGACACCCTGGAGACCACGGTGAAGCTCACCGCTGCCGCCGTCGAGCTGGCGCCGCTGGAAGTCACGGTCAGCGCAATCCCGCCGGGCATGGAAGCCTTCGAGGAGCGGCGCCGGGCCGGTCTGGGCCATTTCATCGACGCCAAGGTCCTGCGCCAGGCGGAGCACCGCACCCTGGCCGACTTGTTCCGAACCGTCTCGGGAGTGAGCCTCCGCTACGGACGCGGGAACAAGATCATTCTGATCAACAACCGCGATCGATGCGCCATGCAGATCTACCTCGACGGCATCAAGATTTACGAGCCCAGGACCGGCGGCGGGCGGGCGGGCGAGCCCCCCGACATCAACCAGTTCAGCATCGCCCAGCTGGAAGCGATCGAGATCTACCGGGGTCCGGCCGAGACGCCGGCCCAGTTGGGAGGCACCGGAGGGGCGTGCGGAACGGTCGTCTTGTGGACCAGGAGGAGGTAACAGCTTCAGGAGAGAGGGGAGAGGCGGAAGGGGGGAATGAATGAAGAATGCGGAGTGCCCAATGCCGATTGCAGAGGGTCTGCCTCAACCCTTCTTCCATGGGCATTGGGCATTGGGCACTCTGCATTTGTTCAACCCTCCACCCTCACCCCTCCTCCCTCTCGTAGCGCTGCTTTCCAATTGGGGATCAAGGCCGGGCACTGCGCCAGCAGCGCGGCCTCTTCGGGACACTGCTTCCGGTTCCATTTCACCTCCGCCACCCGGTCGATCGGCCATTGGGGATAGGGCCGTTCTCGCAGTGCGACCGGCTGGCCCGCCTCGATCCAGCCCGGCCGCAGCACCCGGAGATACCAGCCGTGCCGGTGGTTGGCGCGCACCGTTTCCACCAGATCCCGCCTTCCGTGTCGCCTGGCCAGGATGTGACACGGGGTCCGGGGAGACGTCACCGCCACCAGGGCTTCACCCACCTCGAACACGTCACCCAGGCAGACGGTCGCCTCCACCACTCCTCGCACCGTGAGGTTCTCGCCGAACCCGCCCGGCCCGATGTCCTTTCGGTTCCATTCGCTCCGCCAGCGAGGATAGTGATCCCCGCTGTACATCAGCGCCGCACGATAAGGTCCTCCGTGGTGCTTGGTGTCGGCCACCCGGTCACCGTGCAATCCGGTCGCATCCAGCCAGATCGGCCCCTGGACCGGCTCCTTCCAGATGGCGCTGGTGAAGGGACGGTCGAAGGGATCGGTGGCGTCCTCGCTTCCCACCGTTCGGGGTTGACCTATGTTCACGGATTCGAGTGTAATTGGCATTGCCTAACCGTTCTGGGTTCCGGGGTTCCGGGTTCCAGGTGCGGTGCTCAGTGCTGTGCCGTGCGCCGAATCTGAAGTGCGGTGATGGAGACAGCGATACCGCAGTACACCAAGTACCTGGAACCAAGCACCGCACCCCGCACCGCACCCGGCACCTGGAACCCGGAACTTTGGAACGTTAGAAGCGATACGCCGCGCCAAACCGCAGCGTCCGCGGTGCCATCCGCCCCCGGACTTTGCCGAACTCCGGTGAGGCCGTGAAGGCGTCGAACAACCCGTTCACCGAGGTCTGGATCGAGCTCACCGCATCGGCCCCGAACACGTTGAAGGCATCGGCGGTGACCAGAAACTCGGAACGGCCGGCCGGGAAGCTCCGCTCCAGGTGCAGGTCCAGGGCGGTCCGCGAGGGGTACGCAAAGCTGCCGCGCGGCTGCACGAAGATCCGGTGGCCCGCCTGATTGAACAGGAAGAAGTACCGGAAGCGGGTCGGCAACGGCTTGCCCTCTTCCTGGATTGCCATCTCCAGCAGCAGCGGGTTGATCGTCAGGGTGGGTGTCACTCGGTCGCCCTGAAAGAAGCTCAGGAAGGCACCGCCCCGGAATCCCCACGGGAGAATCCCGCCCAGCTGGGCCTTGAGCTCGAACCGGCTCTGATTGTTGAGCGGCCCGAAGAAATTGAGCTGCTCGTTGGGCCGGACCCACGGCCCCGCACCACCGTTGGTGTAATCATCCGGCCCGGTCACCGCATTGAAGTTTCCTTCCAGCTCCGAAACCGTAGCCGAGGCGGAGGCCCACCAGGTGGAATAGCGGGCCTCCACCGACAACTGGAGCTGGTCGAAGTCGCGCTTGGCTTCGGGGACCGTCGTCAGCACGTAATCCGGATTGTAGGTCAGCGCGTTCAGTTGGTCCGGGGTCATCCCCGGCGGCACGCACGGAGCCAGGATCGAGCCCGGACATTCTCCCGATTTCACGAGCTCCCACCAATAGATGATGTCCTTGTTGGAGATCCAGAGCCGGTCCATGATCAGGTTCTGCCCGCCAAACTGGATCGGCGTGAAAAACCGGGTCAGCATCTGCACGTCGCGGAACTCGGTCCAATTGCTAGCGAGGTTCTTGTCGACCAGCGCCACCATGTTCCGGTTGCGGCGGCGGACATACAGAGCTTGCGCCTTCCAGGAATCACCGAAGGTCTTTTCCAGTCCCAACAACGCCTGATCCACATACGGCTGGCGGTAGTTCTCCACCGGACCGGTTTCGCTGAGGGAGATGGTCTGGGCCAGTTCGAACAGGCCCTGGGCCGCCAGTTGGTCCCGCTCTGCCTGAGTGAATCGGGCGTGCGGGTCGGAAAAGACCGGTCCCTGGTAATTCCATTGCTGTTCGTCAGTAAAGACATCGGCCCCTTCCACCCGGTCGAAGAAGGCCGCGAACATGCTCTGGTGATACCGGCCCCAATGCGCCTTCGCTACCAGGGTTCCCCGCCGATCGAGGTCCACCACCAGCCCGATCCGCGGCTCCAACGCCTGGTCCTTGACGGCCGTGAACTCGGGCCCGGTGGTGGGGGTCAGCTTCCCGACCCAGCGGCCGTAACGCAGTCCCGGATTGAGCCGGATCCGGGACGTCACTTCGATATAGTCCTGCAGGAAGAGGCCGTTGTTTTCCACCTCTGACTCGAGCCGGATTTCCCCGCCCCAGGTGCTGGCGATGACGCCCTGTGAGACCCAGGTGGCCGGGTCGGTGGGGCTCCAGAAAGGAGCGATCCGCCGATTGAACGGCCGCCAGGTGAGCCCACCGGTTCTGAGCCGGGAAAAGTCCCAACCGCCTCGCTGAAACTGGCCGCCCAGCTTGAGATCGTGCGCCAGCCCCAGCACCCGGCCTCGCACGCTCCAGGTCACCGTGGCGTCGAAGCTGGTAGGGCGCCGCCGTTCGCTGAAAGGCGCGTTCTGATAGGCCAGCGGATCGACTTCCTGCAGGGTCAACACCCCCGGGACCAGCCCGCCACCATAGGGGTCGCGATCCTCCCGCGAATCGAAGCCGCCCAGCTTGAGGTCCAGGTCGCTCCGTTCCGACCAGGTGTGACGCCAGCCCAGGGAATACAGCGTGGTCCGGAAGGTCTGCCGGTAGCCGGCTTCGGGGCTCTCGAACCCGGTGAGGCCCGAGGGGTCCCCGTCGAGATCGATACGGCTCACACTCCCGTTCATCAGGTCGCGCGACCCGGGACGCCAGGCCAGCTTGCCTAACAGCTTGAGCTCGCTGAAATCAGGGGCCGGATCGACCAGGCTGGTGGCCTGCTGCGGGACCTGGTTCGGCACCCGCTGCCCCCGGCCGATCAGCTGGCCGAAGAGGGCAAAGTGCAGCCGGTCCCGGATCACCGGACCGCGCACCTGGGCATCGAGCTCGTAGCGGCCCTTCGGCTCGCTGCCGACTTCGGCCAGCCCCAGATTCGAGCCGTTCAGCCGGTGGGACTCGAACGTGGCCCGGGCCTGCCCCTCGAACGTGTTGCTGCCCGACTTGGTGAGGTAGTTGACGATTCCGCCCTGGAAATTGCCGGTCTCGGCCCCGGCGCCCAGGCCTCGCACCTCCACCGTCTCGATCCAGGTGATGCTGGGCTGGAGAAAATCGCCACCCAAACCGGGGTGATTGACGGTGATGCCGTCCAGCTGATACTGGTTGGCCTGGGCCGACGCCGCGCCCCAGATCTGATCCGGCCTGGCGCCGGGGGTGAAGGCCACCAGGGCCCGGGCGTCGTTGAAGGTGGGCAGGAGCGCCAGCTCGCGGGCCGTGAGCCGAGTGCCGAACTCGGTATCCTGGCGAGTGATCGTGACCCGGGGCGCGCTGACCACCAGCGAGTCGAGCGCCAATGGCACCGGCTCCAGCCGGAGGGTGAGCCGCACGGTCTCGCCGCTCGCCACCGAGACCAGAATCGGGACCGCCGCACGATAGCCGATCCGGCGGGATGCCAGCAGATAGGAGCCGGCTCGCAGGAAACCGATCCGGAAGCCGCCGGAACGATCGGTTTCGACTTGTCGCGCCAGGACCCCTTCCGGCGTGGTGAGCGTGATCAGCGCGCCCAAGAGCGGCTGCCCGACCTCCGAGACTACCCGCCCCTCCACCGCACCGGTCGCCTGCGCCGCCAGCAGGGTGGGCGCCGGCAGCGTCGCTCCCAGCTGTTGCAAGACCGCGAACAGTCCGGCCACCAGGAGCCGGCGACGCCGAAGTTCCACTACCGTTCCGGGGCTAAGTTGGCTACGTTTCGGGGCTTATAAATCCACCCTCCTCGGGCCCCACACCAGGCCCGGGGCGCCACGACCAGAGGAAGGTGTCGATGATCCGCCCCTACGAGGTGGTTTACATCTTCGACAGTACGCTCGAAGATGAAGCCATCAACCAGAAGCTTACTCAGTTCCACGCCCTGATCCAGACGCCTGGCGCGGAAGCCCCCCGAATCAACCAGTGGGGTCGCCGCACGCTTGCCTATCCGATCAAGAAACGGGCGACCGGTTACTACGTCATCGCCAACTTCGACACCGATGTCAAACTGCTGCCCGAGTTCGAGCGGGCCCTGCGGCTGGATGACGCGGTGCTGCGTTTCCTGGTGGTCCTGAACGACCATCCGCCCACGCCGGCCCAGGTCGGAACGGCCAAGGCGGAGTTCGAGGAGGAGGAGTAATGCGCGTCAAGAAGGGTGATCCGATCGCGGAGCTGCGGATCCGCGTCATCGATTACAAAGACGACAAGCTGCTGTCCCGGTTCCTGACCGAGCGCGGCAAGATTCTGCCCCGGCGGTTGTCGGGAATCTCGGCGCGGCATCAGCGGCAGTTGAGCGTGGCCATCAAGCGGGCCCGCTACCTGGCGCTGCTGCCCTACATTAAAGGTCACCAGGGCTGATGAACGTGGTACTGGCGCCTGCTCCGGGGCGCCGCATACCACGAGGGCTCTTCGGGGCCCTCGTGGTGTTTCTGATCTCGCCCTTCCCGGGGCTCTGTCTCGCGGCTCCGCTGGCCGGCCGGCTGTTGCTGGCCCGGCCCCGGACCGGTCGCGAATGGGGCTGGATCGGCGGGGCGTTGTTCCTGGTGGTGGCTGGCTTCGCCGCGGAACGGAACCTCGCCCAGCAGCTGCTGATCGGCTACAGTCTCGCCTTCACCGGCGCCGTGCTGGCGCTCCAGCGCTGGCGTCCCGGCCCGGTGTTCCCCCGGGTGGCGGTTGCCGCGGTCGACATGGCCACCCTGATCAGCGTGATCGCATGGGCGGCGGGGATTCAGTGGAACGAAGTGCGCCTGGTGCTGGAGACCCAATTCCAGCAGCAGCTCACGGACGCGCTGGCGGTCTGGAATGTCTCGTCGGCCCAGGCGGCCGACCTGCGAAAGATCGTGGCCGGTCTGGCCACGGTGTACCCCGGGGTGGCGGTGCTGGGCGCGATCGCGGGAGGCATGCTGTCCAACGCCATGGCCTGGTACATCACTGGCGGACGGAGCGGCGAGGAGCCGGTGCGCTTCCGAGAATTCCGGTTCAACGATCACCTGATCTGGGGTGCGATCGTGACCCTGGGACTGGTCCTCGCCCCGCTCCGCTCGCCCTGGTCGGTTCTGGCGTTCAACATGCTTCTGGTGTGGGCCGGGGTGTACCTCGCCCGCGGCACCGCGGTGGCCCTGTCGATGGTGGCGCGCTGGAGTCTTTCCTTCCGCCTGGCCCTGTTCATCAGCGGCGCCCTCCTGTTACCCTATGCCGCCGGCGCGCTCATGCTGGTCGGTCTGGCCGACACCTGGCTCGACCTCCGGCGCGGTCATGGTCCGCCGGCCCAAGGAGTCATGCAATGATCGAAGTCATCCTGCGGGAAGACGTGAAGTCGCTGGGCAAGGCCGGCGCGCTGGTGCGGGTCAAGCCCGGCTACGCCCGCAACTACCTGCTGCCCCGCGGTCTCGCCTACGAGGCTACCGAAGGAAACCGCAAGCGGATCGCCGCCGAGCAGAAGGCTCGCGATACCCACGTGGCGGCCGAAAAGACCGACGCGCTCAAGGCGGCCGAGGTCCTGTCGCAGGTGGCGCTCACCCTGTCGGCCAAGGCGGGCGAGGGCGATCGGCTGTTCGGCTCGATCACCACCCAGGATATCGCCGACGCGCTCTCGGCTCAGGGACACCCGGTCGACCGGCGCCGGATCGAGCTCGAGCATCCCATCAAGCAGCTCGGAGCTCACACGGTGGCCATCCGGCTCCACCCCGAAGTGCACGCCGACCTGCGCCTGACGGTGGTTCCCGAGTAGCGTCCCGGATGCGCATCGGCATTGCGTACCTGGACGGGCCCCGTCTGGCCCGCTCCATGTTCGCTGCCTCGGAATGGGTGGCCGCGGGTCGGGAGGAGATCAACCGGATCAACGTCTTCCCGGTGCCCGATGGCGATACCGGCACCAATCTGAGTCTGACGCTTCGTGCCGTCGCCGATGCTCTCCAGGCGCTGGGCGACGCCTCGCTTCCGGACACCGCACGCACCATGGCCCGGGCCGCGATCCTGGGCGCCCGAGGCAACTCCGGCATGATGCTGGCGAACTTCCTGCTCGGCATCACCGAATCGCTGGGCAGCCGCGACACGGCCACCGCCCAGGACATCGCCCGAGCCCTGCGGCTGGGGTTCGACCGGCTGTACGGGGCCCTGGATGAGCCCCGTGAAGGCACCATCCTCACCGTGGCACGCGAAGTCGCCCAGGCGGCCGAACGCGCCGCGACCGATTCGCCCGACCTCACCAGTTTCGTCAAGCTCCTCCATCAGGAAGGCGAGGTCGCCCTCGCCGCCACGCCCGAGCTGCTGTCGGTCCTCAAAGACGCCGGCGTGGTTGATGCCGGGGGCATGGGATTCATGCGGATGTTCGAGGGCATGGTCCGGTTCGTCGAAGGCGACCCGATCCTGGCCGCGGCCGGCCCGTCCTACCTCGAAGGCGATGCGCCCGCGTCCCTGGTGGAAGTCGCTGAGGACCGGGACTACCAGTTCTGCACCGAAGTCGTGGTTCAGGGGGAACAGCTCCCCTCCACCAACGAGGCCAGAACCGTGATGCACCGCTTCGGTGGATCGGTGGTGGTGGTCGGCACCGGGGACATCCTCAAGGCCCACGTCCATACCGACACGCCGGAGGCGGTTTTTACCGCCGCGGGTCGCTGGGGTCAGGTCACCTTCACCAAGGCCGACGACATGCGGGCCCAGCATCGCGCGCTCAAGCATCTGGAGCGCCGGCCGGTGGCCCTGGTGAGCGACACGGCGGCGGACTTGGCGGACAGCATTCTCGATCGGCATCGGATCGCGCTGGTGCCGCTGCAGGTGACGTTCGGTGATCGTTCCTTCAAGGACCGGGTGGAGCTCCGGCCCGACCAGTTCTATTCCCGGCTGCGGGGGGCGAAGGAGCTGCCCACCACCTCACAGCCCACCCCGGCCGATTTCGTGAAGACGTTCCGCTCCGCGCTGGAGGAGGCCGAGGACGTGGTGGTGGTGCTGGTGTCCGGCGTCCTCTCAGGGACCTTCAACGCCGGGCAGACGGCAGCCCGGGTTGCGGGGCTGTCCCGCGTGCATTTTGTCGACAGCCGGTCGGTCTCTCTGGGTCAGGGGATGCTGGTGCTGCGGGGGGCCGAGCTGGCGGAGTC
>DASWKS010000043.1:0-10162 GCA_036396495.1 Gemmatimonadales bacterium | reverse complement strand
GCCGCGCGAGCCTCTCGGAGAAAGCGTTGCCGGTACGCCGGATCTCGGGCCAGGCTCGGCGCCAGCAGTTTGATGGCGACCGGCCGCTCCAGCGTGAGGTCGCGGGCCAGGAAAACCAGCCCCATGCCGCCCTGGCCCAGCAACCGCTCCACGGCAAACCGGCCGGCCAGAGCGTTCTGGAGGGCGAGCAGTTCGGCGGTGGGCAGCGAAGTCATTGTGGATGGAGGATGGTGCTTGCCTCCGCCGACGGCAAGCCGGCTCTTGTATCTTGTACTGACCCCATGCCATCAGCCCGTCACCCGCTCAACCGCGCCCTGGAGGCCTTCGGGGTGTTGTCGATCGTCGCCACCGCGGTGGTCACGGCGTTGCTGGTGATCGAAGCCGAGTACCGGGTTCGGGTCCAGGAGCAGGGTCGCCGCTTGCAAGTCGTCGCCCGGGCCGCGGTCGATCTGCTGGACCTTCTTCCCGAGGTGCAAGCGGCTCCGGTTCGAGCCCTGCCCGACCGGGTCACCGCAGCGTTGCATGACCTCGCCCGGGGCGAAGGCGACGCCGACGGCATCAGCGTGACGGCGGACGGCGGGCGGGTGCTGTGGGCCACCGGGGACGTCACCTATCACGACGCGGCCGCGGCCCGCCGGGACTGGCGTCCGGCGCCCGGTGAGACCCGTATCGTGTCCGCCGAGCGGAGGCGGTTTGCCCTCGGCGCGCTCCGCAGCAACGATTGGCTGGTCACGCTGTCGGCTCAGGTGCCGGCCCGGTCGGTCTCTCCCCTGCTGCTCCGGGACGTCGGCATGCTGGTGCTGGTGGGCCTGCTGATCTTCTACCTCGGCTGGCGCTTGCTGGATCGCCGGATGTTCCAGCCGCTGAGCGCCGCCGAAGCGGTGACGGTCCGGGTTTCTGCCGGTGATCTCAGGATCGACCAGGACGCCATCGGGCGGGTGGGGGGAGGTCCACTCACCGAAGCGCTGCGGAAGATGGTCGTGGCGCTGACCCGGCTGGTGAGCGCCATCCGCGGCTCGGCCGAAGAAGCCGCGGCCCTGGGCGAAGAGATCTCGGCGGCCACCGAGGAGATGACCTCCTCCACCCAGGAAGTGGCCGCCACGACCCAGGAGCTGACCGACCGGGCCACCAAGCAGGCCTCGACGGTCCGCTTGGTGGCCGATGAGGCGGGGCGGATTCTGGCGATTTCCCAGGAGCTCGCCAGCAGCTCGCTGCAGGCGGCCGATCGCAACGCGGCGCTGGTGCGGCTGGCGGAGACGCACCGCTCGGGACTCAGGACCAGCACCGGCGAGCTGACTCGCCTGGCCGACGAGTTGGAGCAGGGGACCCAGGAAGCCGAAGCGCTGGCCCAGGCCGCCGACGAGATCGAGGAGTTCATCGCCCAGACCGCGGCCATCGCCAAGCGGACCCACATTCTGGCCCTCAACGCCGCGATCGAAGCCGCGCGTGCCGGCGAGGAAGGACTCGGGTTCACGGTCGTGGCCGACGAAGTCCGGCGGCTGGCGGGCCAGGCGGGCGAAGCCGCGGCCCACACCCGGTCGACCATGCAAAGCGTGGTGCATCGGGTCCAGACCGCGCGGGAGCGGCTGCTGCGTCTGGGCCAGAGCAGTCTGGTGGCGCGCGACGCGGCCCAGTCAGCCGCGTCGGGCCTGGACCAGGTAGTGGATCAGGCGGTCACCAATCATGACTGGACCCGGGGCATCTCGCTCTCGTCCCAGGATGTCCGGGGCCTGATCGAGTCGATCGCCACCCGCAGCACTGATCTGGCAGCCGGGACGGAGGATGTCGCCGCCGCGGCTCAGCAGATCGCGGCCGCGGCGGAGGAGCTGAATGCGAGTACCGAGGAAATCGCCGCCTCGGCCACTCGGCTGGCGGAAGCCTCGGTTCGGCTGACGGGGGAGGTTGGGAAGTTCAAATTGTAAAATGAGTGCAGAATGCCGAGTGCCCAATGCCCATTGCAGAGGTGGGGTGGGGTAGACCCCTTTGCCATGGGCATTGGGCACTGGGCATTCTGCATTCATTCACCCTGTCACCTTCCGGACCACCGCCCTCGCTACGAAACGCAGCCTATCCTTCCAGGCCAGGCGTCCCAGCATGGTTTTGACGACGCCGCGCGTGAAGTAGGTCTTCTCACTGTAATCGACCGCCGCATCCACCAGCACCGGCCGGCCCTGCTCCAGCCGGGCCTTCATCCCCTCCAGCACGGCGTCGATATCCGCATCGCGAGACAGCTCCAGGCACTCCAGTCCCATCCCGCGCCCCAGGGCGGACAGGTCGTAGTCCGGGAGTGCGCTGGCGACCGGGCGGTTGAACGCGGTTTCCTGAAACTGGGTGATCTGGGCCAGCTCGCGGTCGCGCAGCACGACCACCCCCACGGCGATCCCGCGGGCGGCCGCGGTGAGGCATTCGAGCCCGGTCATGAGAAAGGCGCCGTCGCCGGCGAGCGCGATCACGGGAGCGTCGGGCCGGGCCAGCTTGGCGCCGAGCGCGGCGGGGACGCTGTAGCCCATGCAGGAGTAGTCGACCGGAGCGAGAAACCGCCCCGGCTGCTCGAGCCGCAGGCACTCCATCGCCAGAAAGGTTCCGTTCCCGCTGTCGGTGGTGAAGATGGTGTCCGGGCCGAGGATGGCCTGCAGCCGCTGGAGCAGGAGGGGGGGTGAAACCCGGTCGGCCGAACGTTGCCGGGTCCACTCCTGCCGCACCCCGGCATGGCCCGCGGCGATGGCAGCGGCGAGGTCCAGCGGCGGGCTCGGGACAACGGGCCCCGCCGGCGTGATGCTGGACGCGATGCCACCGACCACGGCCGACGGACCACTGAGGGTCCCCAGCAATGCCCGCACGAACCGCCCCGCGTCCGCCGTAATCCCCAGCTCGGCCGGAAAGTTGCGGCCCAGGACCTCGGGGTTGATGTCGACGTGACACAATGGCCCGGGGAGGGTGAGCCCGTACCCCGCCGTTCCCACCTCGCTGAACCGGCAGCCGATCGCCAGGACCCGGTCGCAGCGGGCGGCGATCTCGCGCGCGAAGGGCGGCGCCGAGTTTCCGAACCCGTTCCAGAGAAAGAGCGGATGCGACTCCGGGAAGACCCCTTTTCCCTGGATGGTGGTGGCCACCGGCGCGCCTAACGTTTCGGCCAGGCGGACCAGATCCGCCCCCGCCGGCGCGGCGCCCAGCCCCACATACAGCAGCGGCATGCTTTGGGACCGTCCCAGAAACTCGGCCGCCTGTGCCAGGTCTTCCGACGCCTGCCGGGGGCCGGGCAGCGGAGCCGGGGCGGTCAGCGTGGCCGGATCGATGTCGTGGCGGGTGAGGTAGAGATTGACCGGAACCTCAACCATTACCGGGCCGGGCGTTCCCGCCCGCGCGAGGGCACACGCCTTTCGAATGGTAGGGTACAGCTCGGCGCCGCTCATCGGCCGGAAAGTGGCCTTGGTGACGGGGGCGGCCATGGCCAGCTGATCGATGTCGTGCAGCTGAAAGGCCCGGCGTACGTCCTGCCGGATGCCGCAGCCCAGCACCAGCATCGGCACCCCGTCCATCCAGGCTTCGGCGATGCCGGAGAGTGCGTGGGTGAAGCCCGCCCCCGGCACCAGATTCACGCAGGCGAGGCGGCCCGACGCGCGCCAGTACCCGTCGGCCATGAATCCGGCGCTCTGCTCGTCGGTGACTAATACCGGGAGGACAGAGGACCGGGCCAGCACATCGTACAGTTCGATGTTGTGGGTGCCGGGGATGCCAAAGGCGACGGAGATCGCTTCATCCTCCAGCGCGCGGACGACGAGCTGGGCGCCGTTCAAGGTCGGCACTCTGGGCCTCGTTCCCGGAACGAGGAACGTGCCTTACCCATTCAATACTCCCTCCGCCACCCGATCCGCCAACGCCATCACCGTCAGGTACGGGTTTATCTCCAATGAATCGGGAAAAAGGCTGGCATCCGCCACCCGGACCCAAGGCAGCCCGTGCACCCGTCCCCATTCGTCGGTGACCCGTCCCATCCCACATCCCCCCATCAGATGGGCCGCGGATATCGAGATCCGCCCCCGCTGGAAATGGCGTTGGTCGATGAGCTGGTCGATTCGCCCGGCATCACCCGCCTCGATCAGCGGCGGGTCGGCCGAGGGCGCGTGCACCCGCACCGCGCCGGCGGCGAAGAAGATGCGGGCCGAGGCGCGAGTAGCCTGGACCATGGCCCGGATCACCTCGGGGGTGAACCGATAGTGCACCACCGGCCGGCCCGCCCGCGTCACCGTCACCCGGTTCTCCGGAATGGCCCGGTCGCACGCCAGCACCAGGATCATCTGGAGTCGCGGGAAGGCGTGCATCAGGACGCTGTGGAGCGCACCGAAGCCGGCCAGATTCTTCGCCGTGATAAACGGGAAGTACATGCAGGTCTCCAGCACGAACCGCTCCGACTCGGCCCGATCGACGAAGAAGCTCTTGGGATGCCCCACGTCGTTGGTGATGGTCTCGGGGTGTTCGCCGACCAGGATGTGCGCCGGGTGACAGGTGAAGCCGGTGCCCACTGAGCGAGGGAGGCTGGGGAGCCGGGACCGAAGCAGGATGGTGGATGTCCCGATCGCCCCCGCCGCCAGGACCACCCGTTCGGCGTCGACCTGGTACTCGCCCGGGGCCCACTCCGGCTCGGTCCCTTTGCCCCCGGCCGGCCGAGGGGAAACCCGCACTTGGAGCCGCCGGTCCCCCAGCGCGAGGACCTCCGCGCGAGTGACCACTTCCACCCCGCCCCGCTCGGCGTTAGGCAGCTGCACCCGGTTGGTGCCCTGTTTGGCCGCGTTGGGACATCCCAGATTGCACAGGCTGGAGCCACGGCAGCCGCGCAGGTTGAGCGGGAACTGCTCGGCGTGGTAACCGGCGTTGACGCACCCCTCGACGAACAACCGGTTGTTGTCGTTGATCAGTTCGGAGGGAAGCAGATGGACGTTGTTCTCGCTCACGTACCGCCGGCTGCGGCGCTCCACGTCGGCGTAATCCAGACCGGGAACGTTCCAGTGGCGGATGACCCGCTCGGGTGCGATTAGGGAGGTGCCGGTATACACGATGGTGGAGCCGCCGTACCCCTGGCCGAATGCCAGGGTCATGCTCCCGTCGGCGGTGAGGAATCCTCCGCCATCGACGTAGAGATCCGGCGCCATCTCGAGCTCCCGGCCGGTGAAGTCCTCGTCCCGGAAGCGCGGTCCTCGCTCCAGCACCAGAACGCGCTTTCCCCGCTCGACCAGCGGGGTGAGGGCCTGCGCCACCGTGCCACCCCCGGCGCCCGAGCCGACGATCACCACATCGTACCGGCGATTGGTCATTGCCGCGCCTCCCAGCCGCTGATCGAGGCGCGATAACCCAGCCGCTGCTGGATCTCGGGTTGCCCGTACCAGCCCATCTGGACCAGGGTCCGAAGTCCCCAGACGCCGCGCCGCACCAACAACAGACGGGACGCCCCGAGCCGCTGCAGCAGCCGGCTGCGGCGGGCCGAGTCGAGCGCCGCGAGCCGCTTACCGTAGCGGGCCAGCACCAGGAGATCCAGCAGCCGGATGAAGAGCAGGATCTGCCGCCGCAGCCGGGGTGGGCGCGCGGCCAGGGCGGTGGCCACGACCTCCTCCAGCCGCTCCCAGGTGGCCGCGTCGGCGGCCGCCGTCTCCGGGACGAATGCTGCCGCCGCCGCCCGGAAGGCGGGACGAACCGAATCCAGCGCTGGGGCCGGCACGGTCGGAGTGTATCAGCCATGCTCCCCTCGCGCGACTGTCGCAGCAGAGTAGACTCAGGTCATGGCTATTCCTGTTTCCGTCGATGCCCCACCGGTGTCCGCCCCGGCGCCTGCCGTGGTGCTGGTCACTCGAGCCGGGGTGGTGGCGGCGGCGCTGATCGTGACCGGACTCATCTGGGACATTGCGTGGCATCGCAGTGTGGGGCGGGACACCTTCTGGTCGCCACCCCATCTGGTCGAGTACGCCGCGGCCATCATCGTCGGTCTGTCCTGCGGCTGGCTGATCCTCCGCACCAGCTTCGGCGGCAGCCCGGCCGAGCGCGGGGCCATGGTACGGTTCTGGGGATTCCGGGGCCCGATGGGGGCCTGGGTCTCGGTCTGGGGCGCCCTGGCGATGATCACCAGCGCCCCATTCGACGACTGGTGGCACAACGCCTACGGGCTCGATGTGGAGATCGTGAGCCCGCCCCACATGGTGTTGCTGGCGGGGATGCTGGCGATCGTCATCGGGGCGATGCTGATGGCGCTGGCCCGGCAGAACCGCGCGGCCGAGGCCGACAGCGGCGCCGCCCGCTGGAGCTACGCCTTTGCGGCGGCGCTGGTGCTGCTGCTGCTGGTGACCGCCACCTTCGAGTACACCGGATTCCCCAATCTCTGGCGGGGGAAGGCTTTCTACCAGATCTCGGCGGCGGTCTTTCCCTTCGCGCTCGCCTTCGCCGCCCGCACCGGCAGACTGCGCTGGCCCGCGACCACCACCGCCGCGCTGTACCTGCTCGCCAGCCTGACCCTGAGCTGGATCCTGCAGCTGGTTCCGGCCACGGCCCGGCTGGCACCGATCCAGAATCCGGTGACCCACCTGGTGCCCGCGCCCTTTCCGCTCCTGCTGGTGGCTCCCGCATTCGCCTTCGATCTGCTGTACCGGCGCTGGGGCCGGAAGGGCGACTGGCGTCTCTCGCTGCTGTTAGGCACCGCCTTCGTGATCGTCTTGGTGGCGGTCAGCTGGCCCGCGGCGGCGTTTCTGATCTCGCCCCTGGCGCGAAACCCGGTGTTCCTGGCCGATCAGTGGGACTACACGGTCCGCCTGGGTCCCTGGCGATACGAGTATTGGGACTCGGTCGAGGAGATCCGGGCCGGCACGCGGGTGCAGCCCATCGGTCTCGGGTTTCTGATCGCGGTGCTCTACGCCGCGACGTCCTCGCGGGTGGGCCTGGCGTGGGGCCAGTGGATGCGCGAGGTCAAGCGGTGAAGCGCGTCCGGGTTCTGCTCTGCTGCGGGGCTCTGGTCCTGCTGACCTCGGCCCACATCGGCTCGCCCGATACCTGGTTCGCCGGGTCGGCGGGGCCCTATCCGGTCCGAGTGCTGGTGCGCTCCCCGGGGGTGATTCCCGGACTGGCGGACGTGACCATCTGGACCGATTCCGGCGCGCAAAGAGTGTGGGTCACCCCGGCCTATTTCAACGCCGGTGACCGGGGACTGCCCCCGCCCGATACCGCGCGCACCGTCGGTGGGCGGCCTGGGACGTGGTCGGTACAGCTCTGGATCATGATTCCCGGGTCCTATAGCGTTCGGGTCACCGTCGACGGTGACCAGGGAACCGGAACCGCCATCGTTCCGATTTCGGCGGTTGCCACCCAGGTCCGGGAGATGGATCCCAAGCTGGGAATCGTCCTGGCGGTGATGGGGCTGTTCCTGGTGACGGGACTCGTGACCATTGTAGGCGCCGCCACCCGTGAGAGCGTCCTCGCTCCGGGAGAAGAAGCCGATCCCCGGCGGCGTCGCCGGGCCCGGATCGCGATGGCGGCCACCGCGATCGCGCTGGCGTTGGTGCTGTGGGGTGGCAAGGCCTGGTGGAGAGCGGAGGATCGGGCCTACCGCCGCGGCCTGGGCCAACAATGGCGGACTGAGACCGTAGTATTCGGGGAGGGCGCCGCGCGCCGCCTCCGGCTGATCATTGCCGACTCGGTCTGGTCGGAGCGCCGAGTGACGCCGCTGGTACCGGACCATGGCAAGCTGATGCACTTGTTCCTGGCGAGCGCGGATGGAGGCGATGCCTTCGCGCACCTGCACCCGGTCTCACTCGACTCCTCCAATTTTGAGACCCCGTTGCCCCCGTTGCCGGCAGGCCAGTACCGCCTCTTCGCCGACGTGACCCATGAGAGCGGATTTGCCCGCACCCTCACCGGATCGGTCCAACTGCCGGGGGCCGATTCCTCCGGTGCGGCGCTCGACTTGGATGACGGATGGCGGATCGGCCCACCCGACGACAGCAGTGCGGCGCTGACCGGGGGGGCGAGGCTGGTCTGGGAAGGCCGCCGGACGCTCCGCGCGAATGAGGAAGCGGACCTCCGGTTTGCGGTGCGGGAGGCGGACGGTTCGCCGGGAGCGGTGGAACCCTATCTCGGTATGGCGGGACACGCCGCGGTGATTCGCGAGGACGGCGGAGTGTTCATCCATCTGCACCCGATGGGGACTATCTCCGCCGCGGCCCAGGTGCTTTTGGTGGAGCGCACCGCGGCCGATACCGCCCGCGGCGCCCTCGGCAAGCGGCTCTCGGAGGCAGGCGCGTTCAGCCGCCACTCCGGGCATGCAACCTTGCCGGGCAGCTTCGAATTCCCGTACGCGTTCCCGGACAGCGGCGCCTATCGGGTCTGGGTCCAGGTCCGGCGCAACGGCCGGATCGAGACCGCCGCTTTTCGCGCGATCGTTGAGTGACGGATGGCAGGTGTGAGTTGTCATCGTGAGCGTAGCGAAGGATCTTGCCGGCCATCTTCAGGAGCCCTGAACATGCGCATTCGTCTTTTCGCTCTGGCGTCAGTCCTGGTCGCCCTCGCGGCCCTCATTCCCTTTGGCGCGGCCGCCGGTCAGGCCAGAGGAGGCATGTCCCCGGAGGCCAAAGCCCGGCGCTGGGCGACCGAGAAGGAGCTCGACTCACTGGCGGTCATCGACCGGAAAGTCATGATGCCCATGCGGGACGGGATCCGGCTCGCCACCGACATCTACTATCCCAGGGACAGTTCGAAGAAATACCCGATCATCTTCGTCAAGACCCCGTACAACTTCAATTTCTGGGACGTGCGCAACGGCGTTCCCTCGGACATGACGGGGGCCCTCACTGCCATCAAGCGAGGCTACGCCTACGTGGTGCAGAACGAGCGGGGCCACTTTTTCTCCGAGGGGAATTACGACATCCTCGGTCCACCGCGGACCGACGGGTATGACGCCATGGAGTGGATGGTCAAGCCGTCCTGGTCCAACGGAAAAATCGGGGTCATCGGCTGTTCTTCCACCGCCGAGTGGCAAATGGCAGTGGCCGCGATGGCTCCGCCGGGGCTTGCCGCCATGATCCCCCAGGGGTACGGGGCCGGCGTGGGGCGGGTGGCGCCTTATTTCGAGCAGGGCAACTGGTATCGGGGCGGGGCCACGCAGATGCTGTTCATCGCCTGGCTGGCGGGAGAGCAGAATCAGATCCGCCCGACGTTTCCCGCCACCGCTACCCAGGGGGAGCTGATCGCCGCCTCCCGGCTCTTCGACCTGGGGGAGCAGGCCCCGCCGGTCGATTGGTCGGCGGCGCTGCGACATCTTCCGGTGCAGGACATCATCAAGGCGGCGGGCGGTCCGAGGGGTATCTTCGCCGACTCGATGCCGGTCCCGACCGGCGGCCGGATGGCCCAACGCGCGCCGAACGACCCGGCCTGGTACCGGGGCGGCCTCTTCCATGATGACATGACCATCAACGTGCCCGGACTCTGGGTCATGTCGTGGTACGATGTGTCGGTGGGCCCCAACCTGGCGACCTTCAACCACGTCCGGAAGAGCGCCCGGCCCGACATCGCCAACCAGCAGTACGCCGTCATCGCGCCCACCCTCCACTGCAGCTTCACCCGCGCCACCGAGAACACCCTGGTGGGCGAGCGGAGCATGGGCGATGCCCGCTACGATTTCAGCGCCCTGCACTACGCCTGGTTCGATCGCTTCCTCAAGGGCGAAGCCAACGGACTGCTCGACACCATGCCCAAGGTCCGCTACTTCACCATGGGCCTCAACCGGTGGCAGACCTCCTCCACCTGGCCGCCCCAGGGCGCGCAGCCGCTCACGTTCTATCTGTCGAGTGGCGGCCGGGCAAACACCCTGAACGGCGATGGAGCGCTGATCCCGAAGACTCCCAGCGCGGCCAAACCCGACAGCTTCAGCTACGATCCCAGGAACCCGGTCCCCTCGTACGGCGGCAACGTCTGCTGCACCGGGAATGCGGTCCAGGGCGGCTCGTTCGATCAGCGCAAGATGGAGGAGCGGCCCGATGTCCTGGTCTACAGTTCCGAGCCGCTCAAGGAAGCGATGGAGGTGAGCGGACCGGTCGACGTCACCCTGTACGTCGCGTCCGACGTCAAGGACACCGATTTCACCGTGAAGCTGCTGGACGTGTACCCCGACGGTCGGGCCTTCAACCTC